>CAYTWJ010000164.1:0-7577 GCA_964442055.1 uncultured Rhodospirillaceae bacterium
AGATCGACGTGCGTCGCCGCCATCACCATGCCGCCGCGCGCCCGGTGCTCGGCGGCCAGGGCGGCGAAGGCGGCGATGCCGTCGCGGTCGAGCGCGGTGGTCGGCTCATCGAGCAGCCAGAGCGTCGCCGGCGCGGTCAGCAGGCGGGCGAGGTTGAGGCGCCGCCGCTGCCCCGCCGAAAGCAACCGCGCCGGCAGCTCGGCGAGCTCGGCCAGCCCGAGGCGCGCCAGCGCCGCCAGCACCGCCGCCGCGCCGGCGCCGGCGAAGCGGCTCCAGAAGACGAGGTTGTCGCGCACGGTCAGGGCCGGCTTGAGCGCGTCGAGATGGCCGACATAGGCGAGGCGCGCGCGGTGCGCCTCGGGGTCCCCGGCGGCGTCGCGCCCGTCCCAGGCGAGGCGGCCGGCGGCGGGCTTGAGCAGGCCGGCGACCAGGCGCAAGAGGCTCGACTTGCCGCTGCCGTTGGGGCCGTGCAGCAGGACCAGGCCGCCGGGAGCGAGGCGGAAATCGAGGCCGGCGAAGACCAGCCGCTCGCCGCGCACGCAATCCAGCGCCTCGCCGGTCAGGATCATCTCGGCGCTCCCGGTCGGCCGGCGCCGCGTTCAGTCGTACTTGCGCAGATCGGCGATCACCTTGCCGTCGACGGGCAGCGAGCCGGGGGCGACGATCTCGACATGGCCGCGCACCTTGCAGATCGTCTGCATGGTCTCGGCGATGGCGGCGGCGAGCTGAATCGCGGCGCTGGAATGGCGATCCGCCAGCACCTCGCAATGCAGCGTCATGACGTCGAGATTGTTCTCGCTGGTGACTTCGAGCCGCGCCTTCTGGATCTCGGGATGGCGCGCCGCGATCTCGGCGATCTGGCCGGGGGTGACGAACATGCCCTTGACCTTGGTGGTCTGGTCGGCGCGGCCCATCCAGCCTTTGATCCGCATATTGGTACGCCCGCACGGGCTTGTCCCGGGCAGCACGGTCGAGAGGTCGCCGGTGGCGAAGCGGATCAGCGGATAGGCCGGGTTGGCGAGCTGGGTCACCACCACCTCGCCGACCTCGCCCTCGCGCACCGGCTCGCCGGTGCCGGGACGCACGATCTCGACCAGCACGCCCTCGTCGACGATCAGCCCCTCCATCGCCCGCGATTCGTAGGCGATGAGGCCGAGATCGGCGGTGCCGTAGCTCTGCAGCACGAAGACGCCGTGGCCGTTGATCTCGCCGCGCAGGCTCGGCGGCAGCGCCTCGCCGCCGACCAGCGCGGTCTTGAGCGAGGCGGTGGCGAGGCCGGTTTCCTTGCCCTTCTCGAGCAGGATCTTGAGGAAGGACGGCGTGCCGGCGTAGGCGGCGGGACGCAGATGCGCGATCGCCTGCAATTGCAGCTCGGTATTGCCGGTGCCGCCGGGGAAGACCGGGCAGCCGATGGCATGCGCCGCGCTCTCCACCAGCATGCCGGCCGGCGTCAGGTGATAGGCGAAGCTGTTGTGCACGAGCTGGCCGGGCCGCACGCCCGCCGCCCACAGGGCGCGGGCGAAGCGCCAGACATCCTTGCCGCGCCCGGCCGGCTCGTAGAGCGGCCCCGGCGACTGGAAGATGTGGTCGAGCTCGCCCAGCGGCACCCCTTCGAGGCCGCCCAAGGGCGGCGCCGCCTTCTGGCGCGCGGCGAGGTCGGACTTGCGCGTGACGGGGAGCGCGGCCAGCGCCTTGCGGCTCGACACCGCCGCCGGGTCGACGTCGCGCAAGAGCTCGCGATAATAGGCGGAGTTGGCCTTGGCGTGGGCGATCTGGCGCACCAGCGCACGTCGCTCGGCCTTGCGCCGGGCCTCGGCGCTGCGCGTCTCCAGCTTGTCGTAATGCTCGTCGGCCGCGGCCATCGTCGGTTCCTCAGGCAAGCCAGCGCTTGCGCCGGCGGTAGTGCTTGACGTCGCGGAAGCTGACCCGGCCGCCCGAGCCGAGGCCGAGATAGAATTCCTTGACGTCGGCGTTCTCGCGCAGCTTGGCCGCCTCGCCGTCGAGGACGATGCGGCCGTTTTCGAGGATATAGCCGTAATCGGCGTAACGCAGCGCCATGTTGGTGTTCTGCTCGGCGACCAGGAAGCTGACCCGGGTCTCCTGGTTGAGGCGGTGGACGATCTCGAAGATCTCCTCGACCAGCTGCGGCGCCAGGCCCATCGAGGGCTCGTCGAGCAGGATCATGCGCGGGCGCGACATCAGCGCCCGGCCGATCGCCGTCATCTGCTGCTCGCCGCCCGAGGTGTAGCCGGCCTGCGAGCGGCGGCGCTCCTTGAGGCGGGGGAAATAGGCGTAGACCATGTCGAGGTCGCGGCCGACGGCGGCGCGGCCGTCGGTGCGGGTATAGGCGCCGGTGAGCAGGTTCTCCTCGACGGTGAGGTGGCCGAAGCAATGCCGGCCCTCCATCACCTGGATCAGGCCCTTCTTGACCAGGATCGAGGGATTGAGCTGGTCGACGCGCTCGCCCCGGTATTCGATCGAGCCCTTGGTGACCTCGCCGCGCTCGGCGCGCAAGAGGTTGGAGATGGCCTTCAGCGTCGTCGTCTTGCCGGCGCCGTTGGCGCCGAGGAGCGCGACGATGGCGCCCTCGGGCACCTGCAGCGAGACCCCCTTCAACACCAGGATGACGTGGTCGTAGATGACCTCGATGTTGTTGACCACCAGCAGGGGCGCGGCAGGCGCGGCGGCGGCACGGGTTTCGGTCATGGCGATGGCGAGCGTTCAGGTTCCGGAAATGCGGCGGGGGCGGGCTGGCCGCCCGCCCCCACCTGTTGTTGCGGCGCGAGGCGCCTCAGGCGTCAGCCCTCCTTGGCGCAGTCGCGCATGGTGTAGCCGAGCTTCTTGCCCTCGACCACGGCCGCGGCTTCGAGGCTCGGGCGCACGACCTCGCGGATCGGCGCGACGAAGTCGCTGACCCGCTTCCACTGCTTGCCGTCCCACTGCTGGAACAGCACCGCGCCGCCGCCCTCGTGATCGAGGCAGCTGGTCTTGATCGGCGAGGCGAAGCCGGCGAGGCCGAGATCCTTCAGCCGGTCGGCGGTGAGGTCGAAGTTCTCCAGCGCCCAGCGCACCTGCTCGGTGGTCGGCACCTTGACGTTGTACTTGCGCTGCGCGCGCCAGATCGCCTCGGTGTTGTAGACCGCGTTCATGATGCCGCGGTTGTAGAGGTTCTCGCCGACGCGGCTCCACTCGCCGGTGCCCTGGCCCTTGTCGTAGACGAACTTCTTCAGGTCGTTGAAGATCGCGTACTTGGTGCCGGCGCTGTGGAAGGTGGCGCCGATATAGCCGACGGCGCCCTTGCCGGCCGGCAGCACGTCGGCTTCCGACGACGACCACCAGTTGCCGACGAAGCGGTCCATCTTGAAGCCGATCGCCGCCGCCTCCTTGACCGCGACCGAGTTCATCACGCCCCAGCCGGACATGAAGATCCAGTCGGGCTTGAGCCGGCGGATCTGCAGCCAGGTCGCCTTCTGCTCCTGGCCGGGATGGTCGACCGCGAACAGGTGCAGCTCGTAGCCGTGCTTCTTGGCCAGCTCCTCGAGCGTCGGATTGGCTTCCTTGCCGTAGGGGCTGTTGTGGAAGACGTGGGCGATCTTCTTGCCCTTGAGCTTGTCGATCCCGCCTTCCTTGGCGCCGGCGAAGCGAATGAACGCCGAGGCCTGGCTCCAGTAGGTGGTCGGGAAGTTGAACACCCAGGGGAACCAGCGGCCGTCGGCCGAGGCGGTCATGCCGTAGCCCATCGAGTGGAGCGGGATCTTGTCGACCGCCGCCTTGGGGATGAGCTGGTAGGTGATGCCGGTCGAATAGGGGTTGACGATCAGCGGCTTCTTCGCCTTGAGCCGCTCGTAGCATTCGACGCCGAGCTTGGTGTCGTACTGGGTCTCGCATTCCTCCCAGGCCATCTTGACGCCGCCGATGCCGCCGTCGCGCTCGTTCAGCAGCTTGAAATAGTCGACCATCGCGTTGGCCACCGGGATGCCGCTCGGCGCGTAGGCCCCTGTCCGATAGACGAGGAGCGGGATGAACAGCTCCTGGGCGGTGGCGGGCACGGCCGGCGCCAGCAGCGCCGCCGAGACCGCAGCCAGGGCGAATTTCCTCAGGCTCATGCTTACCTCCCTGCTTTTCGGCGCCGGAATCGCCCCGGACAGCCGCTTGACCCGAACCGTAACATGGCCGTTCCGGCGGCGCCAAGCCCTGCCGCGACCGCCGAAAAGCGGCGCCGCCCCCGCCGTCAGTGGGGGAACGGCCACAGCCGGAGCTTCTCCTTGGCGATCTGCCACAGCCGCGCCAGGCCGTGCGGCTCGACGATCAGGAAGAAGATGATCATGCCGCCGAAGATCATCAGCTCGAAATGCTTCTGCGTATCGATCGCCACTTCGAGGCCCAGCATGTGCGGCACGTTGGTGAGCAGGATCGGCACGACGACGATGAAGGCGGCGCCGAGGAAGGAGCCGAGCACCGAGCCGAGCCCGCCGATGATGACCATGAACAGCACCAGGAACGAGACGTTGATGTCGAAGGCCAGCGTCTCGGCGCTACCGAGATAGAGAAAGACGTATTCGGCGCCGGCGATGCCGACGATGAACGAGCTCACCGCGAAGGCCAGCAGCTTGGTCTGCAGCGGGCGGATGCCGATGATCTCGGCCGCCACGTCCATGTCGCGGATCGCCATCCAGGCGCGGCCGATGCGCCCGCGCACCAGGTTCTTCACCAGCCAGGCGAAGGCGGCGACCATCAGGAAGGCGACGACGTAGCGCGTGGCGGCGGTCGATTCCGGCCCCGTGAGCATGACCCCGAGCGCGGTGCGCGGCGGCGCCGTGATCGTGCCCGAGGGCGCGTAGTTGGTGAACCAGGCGACCTTGTTGAACAGCCAGATCAGGAAGAACTGCGCGGCGAGCGTGGCGACGGCGAGGTAGAAGCCCTTGATGCGCAAGGACGGCACTCCGAACAGCAGGCCGACCGCGGCGGCGCACAGCCCGCCGAGCAGGAAGGCGACGACGACGTTGAGCTCGGGCACGGCGGTGGCGAACTTGAAGGCCGTATAGGCACCCACCGCCATGAAGCCGCCGGTGCCGAGCGAGAGCTGGCCGGCATAGCCGATCAGCACGTTGAGGCCGAGCGCGGCCAGCGCGTAGATCATCAGCGGGATGAGGATCGCCTGCAGCCAGTAGTCGTTGCCGAAGATCGGCGGCACCAGCAGGAAGAACAGGAAGGCCGCGGTGACGAACCAACGGTCCTGCGGGATCGGGAAGATCGCCTGGTCGGCGGCGTAGTCCGACTTGAACTGCCCGGCCTCGCGGTAGAACATCGCCTCAGACCCTTTCGATGATGCGCTCGCCGAACAGGCCCTGCGGCCGGAACAGCAGGAACACCAGGGCCAGCACGTAGGCGAACCAGTTCTCGATCGCGCCGCCGACCAGCGGGCCCCAGTAGACCTCGGCGATCTTCTCGCCGACGCCGATGATCAGGCCGCCGACGATCGCGCCCGGCACCGAGGTGAAGCCGCCGAGGATCAGCACCGGCAGCGCCTTGAGCGCGATCAGCGCCAGCGAGAACTGCACGCCGCTCTTGGCGCCCCACATGATGCCGGCGACGATGGCGACGAAGCCGGCCACCGACCAGACGATGACCCAGATGTTCTTGAGCGGGATGCCGACCGCAAGCGAACCCTGGTGGTCGTCGGCGACGGCGCGCAAAGCGCGGCCGACCCGCGTCTTCTGGAAGAAGACGGCGAGGAAGGCGACCAGCACCGCGGCCACCACCGTCGCCGTCAGGTCGAGCTGCTGGACGATGATCGAGCTCTGGCCGACCGGGACGGTGATGCGCTCGTCGACGATGCCGAGCTCCTCGACCGGCATCACCTTGACGTCGCTGCCCCACAGCATCTCGCCGAACCCCTCGAGGAAGAAGGTCAGCCCGATCGTCGCCATGAACAGGATGATGTCGGGCTGGTTGACCAGCGGCCTGAGCACGGCGCGCTCGATGGCAAAGGCGAGCGCGATCATCACCGCGACGGTGAGCGGCAGCGACAGCAGCATCGGCAGGCCGAGCTCGCCGAAGCCGACCAGGGAAAGCGCGGCGAACAGCACCATCACGCCTTGCGCGAAGTTGAACACGCCGGAGGCCTTGAAGATCAGCACGAAGCCGAGCGCGACCAGCGAATACAGCACGCCGGACATCAGGCCGCCGATCACCACCTCGGCGAAGAAGATCGGGTCGGCGGCGACGTCGGCGAACGGCCCGATCAGGATGTCGTAGAGCATCTGCATGGCCCGCTCACTCGTGGGCGACGCCGAGATAGGCGTCGATGACCGCCGGATCGGCGCGCACCGCGTCGGGCGAGCCGTCGGCGATCTTGCGCCCGTAGTCGAGCACGACGACGCGGTCGGAAATGTCCATCACCACCCCCATGTCGTGCTCGATCAGGCAGATCGTCGTGCCGAACTCGTCGTTGACGTCGAGGACGAAGCGGCACATGTCCTGCTTCTCCTCGAGGTTCATGCCGGCCATCGGCTCGTCGAGCAGCAGCAGCGTCGGCTCGGCGGCGAGCGCGCGCCCCAGCTCGACCCGCTTCTGCAGGCCGTAGGGCAGGCGGCCGACCGGCACCTTGCGGATCGACTGGATCTCGAGGAAGTCGATGATCCGCTCGCAGAACTCGCGGTGCTCGAGCTCCTCGCGCCGCGCCGGCCCGTAATGGATGGCCTGGGCCGCCAGGTTGACGTTCATCTTCAAGAGCCGACCGGTCATGATGTTGTCGAGCGTCGACATGCCCTTGAAGAGGGCGATGTTCTGGAAGGTGCGGCCGATGCCCTGCACCGCCGCCTCGTGCGGCCGCATCTGCTGCCGGCGCACGCCCTTGAAGGTGATGCTGCCCGATTGCGGATGGTAGAAGCCGTTGATGCAGTTGAGCATCGACGACTTGCCGGCGCCGTTGGGGCCGATGATGGCGAGGACCTCGTGCTCGCGGATGTCGAAGCTGACGTCGACCAGCGCCTTGACGCCGCCGAACGACAGGCTGACGTGCTCGACCTTGAGCAGGACGTCGCCGAGCTTCTTGGCGGACTGGGTCATCGGCCGTTCAGCCCGCCTTGCGCATGTGCTCGTAGGTGCGGACGTCGCGGATCTTGAGGACGGCCTTGATCACGCCGCTGCGGCCGTCCTCGAAGGTGACCCGGGCCTCGACCGCGATCGACTCGCGGTCGGAATAGAGCGCGTCGATCAGCGCCGCGTAGCGGTCGGCGATGATGCGCCGGCGCACCTTGCGGGTGCGGGTCAGCTCGCCGTCGTCGGCGTCGAGCTCCTTGTGCAGGATCAGGAAGCGGCGGACCTGCGAGCCGGCGAGGCTGGCGTCCTCGGCCAGGTCGCGGTTGACCTGCTCGATGCAGCCCTGGACGAGGTCGCAGACCTCGGGCCGGCCGGCCAGGTCGGTGTAGCTGGTATAGGCGAGATTGCGCCGCTCGGCCCAGCTGCCGACCGCGCCGAGGTCGATGTTGACGAAGCAGGCGACGTAGTCGCGCCGGTCGCCGAAGGCCACCGCCTCCTTGATGTAGGGGAAGAACTTGAGCTTGTTCTCGATG
>CAYTWJ010000165.1:0-7567 GCA_964442055.1 uncultured Rhodospirillaceae bacterium
TCAGCTTCGCGGCGCGCACCTCGCGCGACTTCTTCGAGCTGAAGATGCTGCTGCTCGGCGCCATCTTCGTCTACGCCTTCTTCCGCTTCACCTGGGCGCTCCGGCAGTTCAACTATGCCTGCGCGCTGATCGGCGCGGCGCCGCCGCCGGGCGGGACGGCCGACGAGGCGCTGGCGGCGGCGGCGGGCGAGGTGCTGTCGCTGGCCGCGGCCAGCTTCAACGGCGGCCTGCGCGCCTATTACTTCGCGCTCGCCGTGCTGACCTGGTTCGTGCAGCCGTGGCTGTTCATGCTGTTCACCGCCGGCATGTTCGGCGTGCTGCTGCGCCGCCAGTTCGCCTCGCGCACCTTCGCCGCGATCCGCGATTTCGGCCGCGCCGCCGGGCGCTCGGATTAGCGCGCGCCCACCGCGGCGTCGCCGACGAAGGGATTGCCGCGCCGCTCGGCGCCGAAGGTCGAGAGCGGGCCGTGGCCGGGGATGAAGGTCACGTCGTCGCCGAGCGGGAACAGCCGCTCGCGGATCGAGCGGACCAGCGTGGCGAAGTCGCCGCGCGGGAAGTCGGTGCGTCCGACCGAGCCGCGGAACAGCACGTCGCCGACCAAAGCGAGCCGCGACGGCCGGTGGAAGAAGACGACGTGGCCGGGGGTGTGGCCGGGGCAGTGCAGCACCTCGAGCAATTGCGCGCCGAACCCCACCGTGTCGCCGTCCGCGAGCCAGCGGTCGGGCGTGAACGGGCGCGCCTCGCCCATGCCGAACATGCGCGCCTGCTCGGGCATGCCGTCGATCCAGAAGCGGTCGGCCTCGTGCGGCCCCTCGACCGGCAGCCTGAGCGCCGCGGCCAAGGCGGCGACCCCGCCGGCATGGTCGAGATGGCCGTGGGTGACGAGGATCCGCTCCGGCTCCGCGCCGCTGGCTCCGATCGCCGCCTTGACGAGATCGAGGTCGCCGCCCGGATCGACGATCGCCGCGCGGCCGGTCTCCTCGCAGATCAGCAAGGTGCAGTTCTGCTGGAAGGGGGTGACCGGGATGATCCGATAGCGCATGGCGAAGGCCGATTAACCCATGCCGGCGCGCCGGGCAAGCCCCGTGTCCGGGGCGATGGCAGCGAGCCCATATCGTCCGCTTGCCCCTCGGGCCGTCGCCGGCGGCGGCAACGGCGCGGACGGCCCCGGTTCGTGCTAGGCTTTGCGCGGCCGGCAGGGGCCGGCACGGGGAACAGGGATGAGGCGCGCCTGGACCAAAGCGCCGGTGGCGTGGGCGCTCGCGGCGGCGCTGGCCGTGGTGCTGGCTGCCGCCGGCGCCGCCCGCGCCGAGGGCAAGCTCAGGGTCGGGGTCAACGCCGACTATGCGCCGTTCAACTACTGGGAGGCGCCGGGCAAGGTGGCCGGCTTCGACATCGACATCGCCAACGCGCTCTGCGCGACGATGCGGATGCAGTGCATTCTCGTGGTGATGGACTGGGAAGAGACCATCCCCAAGCTGCTCGGCAACGAGATCGACGCCATCGTCGCCTCGATGTCGATCACCGAGGAGCGCAAGAAGCGCGTCGCCTTCACCAACCGCTACTACCGCACGCCGATGCGCTTCGTCGGCCCCAAGGACTTCAAGTGGCCCGACCGGCCCGAGGGGCTGCGCGGCAAGAAGGTGGGCGTGCTGGCCGACACCACCGCCGACTATTACGTGCGCGACCATTTGCGCGACATCGTCGAGACGCGCCTGTTCAAGACGCAGGAGGAGCTCAACCGCACGCTGATGGGCGGCGGCGTCGACCTCATGCTCGCCGACGCGCTGGCGATGTGGCACTTCCTCACCTCGGCGGAGGGCCGGGCCTTCGAGTTCGTCGGCGCGCCCCTTTACGTCGACCAGGGCATCGGCATCGCCGTGCGTCCCGACGACCGCGAGCTGCTCGCGCGCCTCAACGCCGCGCTGGCGCGCATCCGGGTCGACGGCACCTACGAGCGCATCAACGCCAAATACTTCCCCTTCAGCATCTATTGAGGCCCGCGGCCTCGGCAACGGATCGCGCATGCGCCAGCCCAGCCTGACCCTGGCCCGGAAGATACCGCTGCTCGTCGTCGCCGCCGCGCTCGCCGCCGCGCTCGCCGTCGGCGTCGCCGACTACAACCAGGCGGCGAGCCTGCTGCAGCGCTCGCTGGAAGCCCGCCTCGTCGGCATTCTCGACGTCAGGCGCGCGGCCATCGCCGAAGCCCTCGCCACCATCCGGCGCGACGCCCAGACCCAGGCCGGGAACGCCCTGGTCGTCGAGGCGTTCACGACCTTCCTGGTCGGCCGCGAGACCCTGGGGGCCGGCGCCGGCGGGCAGCTGCGCGAGCTCTACCTGGCGGGCAACCCCTTCCCTGCGGCCGAGCGTCACAAGCTCGACCACGCCAACGACCCCTCTCTCTACAGCCTCGCCCACAACCGCTTCCACCCGCGCCTGCGCGACTTCGTCGAGCAGTACGGCTATGGCGACCTGCTCTTCGTCGACCTCGACGGCACGGTGATCTATTCGGTGATGAAGCGCGACGACTTCGCCGCCAGCCCCGGCGACGGCGGGCGCGACGGCGGCCTCGCCGCGGCCTTCCGGGCGGTCGTGGGCGGCGGCGGCGCCGACGGCATCGCCTTCGCCGACTTCGCCGCCTATGCGCCGGCGGGCGGCGCGACCACCGGCTTCATCGCCGCCGCCATGCACGGCGAGACCGGCCGGGTCATCGGCGTGCTCGTGCTCGCCGTCCCGGTCGAGCGCTTGGGCACCCGGCGGCACGATCCCGCCACGGGCCGCGAGACGACCGCGACCCTGGTGATCGGCCGCGACCACAGCCTGCTCGGCGGCGCGACGGACGGCGCGCCGGGCCGGCGCGGCGACGCGGCGGTGACGGCGGCGCTCGGCGGCGCCGCCGGCGTGGCGGCCGGCCGCGGCGCGCCCGGCGGCGGCGCCGAGGTGCCGGTGCTCGAGGCCTACGGCCCGGTCGACTTCCTCGGCGCGCGCTGGGCGGTGGTCACCATCGCCGACCTGGCCGAGGTCTATGCCCCGGTGGCGCAGATGCGCAACCGCGCCCTCGTCAACGGCTTCATCATCGCCGCCGCGATCGCGCTCTTGGGCCTGCTGCTCACCCGCGCCACCGTGGTGCGGCCGCTCAGCGCCATCACCGCCGCGGTGAGCGGGCTTGCCGCCGGGCGGCGCGAGGCGGCGATCCCCTCGCTCGAACGCGGCGACGAGATCGGCGACATCGCCCGCGCGCTGCACACCTTCCGCGAGAGCCTCGACGAGCGCGACCGGCTCGCCGCCGAGCGCGAGCGGCGGCGCGTCGCCGGCGTGCTGCAGGACGCCGTCGCCGGCATGGCCAACGGCTTCGCCCTGTTCGACGCCGAGCGGCGCGTGGTCGCCTGCAACCGGGCCTTCGCCGAGCCCTACGGCCTGGCGCCCGAGGCGATGGTCGGGCTTGGCGCCGGCGAGCTGGCCCGGCGCGGCCTCGCCTTCATCAAGCGCGCCGCCGGCGCCGACATAACCGGCGACGAGCGGGCGGCGGCGCGGCGGCTGGCCTCCATGGTCGGCCAGGCGAGCGAGCCGCTCGAGGTCGAGTTCAACGACGGCCGCATCTGGCTGCTCAGCCAGCAGCCCACCGTCGACGGCGGCGTCGTCGTGCTGCGCACCGACATTTCCGAGCGCAAGCGCATGGAGCAGGCGCTGCGCGAGAGCGAGGAGCGCTTCCGCCGCCTCGCCGAGATCACCTTCGAGGGCGTGCTGATCCTCGAGAACGGCGTCATCATCGACCACAACCGGGCGGTGCTTGAGATGAGCGGCTACCGGCCCGGCGAGCTGATCGGCAAGACGACGCTCGAGCTGCTGGCGCCGGAATGGCGCGACTTCGCCCGCCAGCGCATCGTCGACCGCGACGTGCGGCCCTACGAGGCGGTGGCGCTGCACAAGGACGGCCACCGCATCCCCATCGACCTGCACTTCCGCCAGGTCGAATGGGGCGGCAAGAGCGTGCGCGTGGTCACCGTCAGCGACATCAGCTGGCGCAAGAAGGCCGAGGAGGCGCGGCGCGAGAGCGAGGAGCGCTTCCGCCTGCTGGTCGACCTCGCGCCCGACGGCATCATGCTGCACGACGCCGAGGGCATCCGCTTCCTCAACGCCGCCGGCCGCAACGTGCTCGGCCTCTCCGCGCTCGAGCCGGTCGCCAGCCGCCATTACCGCGACTTCGTCGCGCCCGCCGAGAAGGAGGCCGCCGAAGGCCGCATCCGCGCCGTGCTCGACGAGGGCAAGGAGATCCCGCTGGTCGAGCGCCGGGTGCGCACCGTTGACGGCCGCGACATCTTCATCGAGATCGCCGCCGTGCCGTTCGCCCACGAGGGGCGGCGCATGGCGATGGCGGTGTTCCGCGACGTCACCGACCGCAAGCTGGCCGAGACGCGGCTGCGCGAAGCCGAGGCGCAGTTCCGCGCCATCGCCGAGGGCGTGCCGACCGCGGTGGTGATCAGCCGCATCGCCGGCGGCGACGTCGTCTTCGCCAACGCCCATTCGGCGCTGACCTTCGGCGTGCCGGCCGAGCAGGCGGTCGGCCGCCGCGTCGAGGACTTCTACGTCGACGTCCGCGACCGCGAGCGGGTGATCGCCGAGATCGGCCGCTCGGGCCAGGTGCGCGGCCTCGAGATCCGCTTCAAGCGGGCCGACGGCAGCCAGTTCTGGGGCCTGTTCTCGACCCGCCGCATCACCTACCGCGGCGAGCCGGCGCTGCTCACCTCGGTCAGCGACGTGACCGAGCTCAAGGAGATGCAGCAGGCGCTGCGGCAGAGCGAGCAGAAGTTCCGCTCGATCGCCGAGGAGCACCCGGTGCCGGTGGTCATCGCCGGCGCGCGCGACGACGTCGTCCGCTATGCCAACCCGGCGGCGGCGGCCCTGTTCCGGGTGCCGCACGGCGCCACGCTCGGCAAGCCGGCGCGCGACTATTACGGCGGACCCGCGGCGCACGCCGACTTCTTCCAGGCGCTGGCCGAGAAGGGCCGGGTCGATGCCTACGAGACGCGGCTCCGGCGCGGCGACGGCAGCGAGTTCTGGGCCTCGATCTCGGCGCGCAAGGTCGACTACGAGGGCGTCGAGTCGATCATCCTCGCCATCGTCGACCTGACCGAGCGCAAGGCGGCCGAAAGCGAGATCGCGCGCCAGCGCGAGGCGCTGCACCAGAGCGAGAAGATGAGCGCGCTCGGCTCGCTGCTCGCCGGCGTCGCGCACGAGCTCAACAACCCGCTCTCGGTCGTCGTCGGCCAGGCGCTCCTGATGGAGGAGACGGCGCCGGATGCGCGCACGGCGGGCCGCGCCGAGAAGATCCGCAACGCCGCCGAACGCTGCGCCCGCATCGTCAGGACCTTCCTCGCCATGGCGCGCCAGCGGCCGCCGCAGCGCACCGCGGTCAGGCTCAACGAGCTGGTGCACGGCGCCCTCGACCTGCTCGCCTACCAGCTGCGCACCAGCTCGGTCCAGGTCGAGACCGACCTCGACCCGGCGCTGCCCGAGCTCAACGGCGACCCGGACCAGATCCACCAGGTCGTCACCAACCTGGTGGTCAACGCGCAGCAGGCGATGATGGATGCGCCCGAGCCGCGCCGCTTGCGCATCGCCACCCGCTACCTGCCGGCCAACCGCCTGGTGCGGATCGAGGTCGACGACAGCGGCCCCGGCGTGGCGGCGGAGATCCGCTCGCGCATCTTCGAGCCGTTCTACACCACCAAGCCGACCGGCGTCGGCACCGGCGTCGGCCTCTCGGTCTGCCACGGCATCGTCGAAGCGCACGGAGGCAGCATCCGGCTCGAGGACGCGCCGGGCGGCGGCGCCCGCTTCGTCGTCCTGCTGCCTCTGGGGGCGCCCGGCGGCGAAACCGCCGTTCCCGCCGCACCGCGCGGAGCGGCGGCCAGCGGCCGGCGCGTCCTGATCGTCGACGACGAGCCCGAGATCGCGCAGACGCTGGCCGAGATACTGGCGCGCGAGGGCTACCGCGCCGATGTCGCCGACAGCGGCCACGCCGCGCTCGACCGGCTGGCCGGCGCGGGCTACGACCTGGTGATCAGCGACCTGCGCATGCCCAATCTCGACGGGCCGGGCCTCTACCGCAAGCTGAAGGAGCGCCATCCGGCGCTCGCCGAGTCGATGATCGTCATCACCGGCGACACGCTCAGCGCCACCGCCAGCGCCTTCCTGAACGAGACCCGGCTGCCCTGCATCGAGAAGCCGTTCAGCCCGGGCGAGGTCAGCCGGCTGGTCGCCGAGACGCTGTCGCGGCGGGGATAGCGGGCTGTCGGAGAGCACCCTTGCTCACCCTCGCGCTTCGACAGGCTCGGCACGAGGGTGAGCTTCGTCGATGATCCGACCTCATCCTGTCGAGCCGGCGGAGCCGGCGAGGGTCGAAGCGGGAGGGCAAGCAAGGCGGCGTCCGGCGGCGGGCTACCCCTCGCCCTCGGGCACGAACATGTAGCCGGCGCCGCGCACGGTCTTGATCAGCTGCGGCTTGGCGGGGTCGGCCTCGACCTTGCGGCGGATGCGGGTGATGCGCACGTCGATCGAGCGGTCGAAGGGGTCCCAGTCGCGGTTGTGGGCGAGCTCGAGCAGCTGGTCGCGGTTGAGCACCTTGTTCGGGTGCGTGGCGAAGGCCTTGAGCAGGTCGAATTCCATGCTGGTCAGCGGCACGTCGCTGCCGTCGTCGGCGGTGAGCTTGTGCGCGGCGAGGTTGAGCACGAAGCGGCCGAAGCGCACCTCGTCGGCCTTGGCGCGCGGGCCGGCGGCCGGCGCCGCCGCCACCCGGCGCAGCACGGTCTTGACCCGCGCCAGCAGCTCGCGCAGGTCGGCGGGCTTGGGCAGATAGTCGTCGGCGCCCACTTCCAGCCCGACGACGCGGTCGACCACCGTGCCCGCCGCGGTCAGCATGATGATGCCGATCTTGGCGTGCTCGCGCAGGAATCGCGCCAGCGTCAGCCCGTCCTCGCCCGGCATGTTGAGGTCGAGGATCACCAGGTCGACCGGCTTCTCGCCGGCGATCAGGCGGCGCAGCGCGGTGCCGCCGTCGGCGACGCTGACCTGGTAGCCGTGCAGCTCGAGATATTCGCCGACGGTCTCGCGCACGTCGCGCTCGTCGTCGACCACCACGATGTGCGGCTTGCGCGCCATGCCGGAAGGTCCCGCCGGAATCGCCCCATCGGTAGCGGCTCGCTGCCGGAACGCCATGCGCGCCGCCCCCGCTCGCCGCCGGCCGACATTAGAGCGGTTTGCGGCCGGATGGAATCGGGTCGCGTTGCGAACCGGCGCCGCCTTGCCTATGGTCGCGGCGGTTCGTCGTTGCGCGGAGAGGGGGACATGTCACCAGCCGAAGTCGAACGGGCGGCCGAGCTCCTGGTCGCGGCGCGGCGCGCGCGCCGGCCCCTTGCCGCCTTGCCCGAATCGTGCCGGCCGCGTTCGCTCGCCGACGCCTACGCCATCCAGGATGCGGTCGGCCGCCGGCTCGGCCCGGTCGGCGGCTGGAAGGTGGGCGCGGCCGGCCGCGACGACGAGCCGCGCTGCGCGCCGTTGCCGGCCG
>CAYTWJ010000166.1:0-7535 GCA_964442055.1 uncultured Rhodospirillaceae bacterium
CACTGGTGACCGATGCGGCGGAGCTCAGGGTCAAGGAAAGCGACCGGATCGCGGCGATGGCCCGCGGCCTCGCCGCTTGCGGCGTCGCCGTCGAGGAGCTCGAGGACGGCCTGATCGTGCGCGGCAGCGGGCGGCCGCCGCCGGGCGGCGCCCGCGTCGCCACCCGGATGGACCACCGCATCGCCATGTCGTTCTTGGTGCTCGGCTGCGGCGCCGCCGCGCCGGTCGAGATCGACGACGCCCGCATGATCGACACCAGCTTCCCCGGCTTCGCGGCGCTGATGAACGGGCTCGGTGCCCGGATGGTGCCGGCGGCGGCGGAATGATCGTCGCCGTCGACGGCCCGGTCGCGGCGGGCAAGGGAACCCTCGCCCGCCGGCTGGCGGCGCATCTCGGCTTCGCCTACCTCGACTCCGGCCTGCTCTACCGCGCCGTCGCGGCCAAGCTTCTGGCGGCGGGCGAAGACCCGGCCGACGCCGCCCGGGCCGAGGCGGCGGCGCGGTCGCTGAGCGCGGCCGATCTCGAATTGCCTGCGTTGCGCGAGGAGGCGGTGGGCGGCGGCGCCTCCATCGTCGCCGCCATCCCGGGGGTGCGGGCGGCGCTGCTCGACTATCAGCGGCGCTTCGCCCACCATCCGCCGGGCGGCGGCGCCGGCGCCGTGCTCGATGGCCGCGACATCGGCACCGTGGTCTGCCCGGACGCGGACGTTAAGCTGTTCGTCACCGCGAGCCCGGCGGTGCGGGCGCGGCGGCGCTGGCGCGAACTCGCCGCCCGCGGCGAAGTCGTCGACGAGGCGCGGGTCCTGGCCGATCTCGAGGCCCGCGATTCCCGCGATGCCGGCCGGTCCGTCGCCCCCCTCAAGCCCGCCGAGGATGCGCACTTGCTGGATACGTCGAATTTGGATATAGAAGCCGCCTTCGCGGCGGCGCTGGAAATCGTCGCCGCCGGGCTGGGCCGCCGCAAGACCCGGCCCTGAACACGGGGGCGCCGCCGGCGCCGGCGCCCGTGGCCAACCAACCCCGCAAGGGCGCCGGATGCGGGCGGAGGCCTGGGGAGCCCCCCAACTGCTGCAGGCGGTCGTGCCATCGACCGCGCCGGCCATGGGGCTCGGAGACCCGCCGGAGCAAACCGGCCAGGCCTGATACGGGTCGATAAAGGAGATACATCATGGCTCAGACTGCCGCGGGCGGCGCCCAGCCGCTCACCACCGAGAATTTCGCCGCCCTGCTCGAAGAGACCTACGGCGCGGGGCCGGGCCTCGAAGGCTCGGTCGTCAAGGGGAAGGTCGTCTCGATCGAGGGCGACTTCGCGATCATCGATGTCGGCCTCAAGTGCGAAGGCCGCGTGCCGCTCAAGGAATTCGGCCACGGCCGCGCCGCCGAGATCAAGGTCGGCGACACCGTCGAGGTCTACCTCGAGCGCGTCGAGAACGCGCTCGGCGAGGCCGTGCTCAGCCGCGACAAGGCGCGCCGCGAGGAGGCCTGGGAGAAGCTCGAGCAGGCGTTCAACGCCAGCCAGCGCGTCGAGGGCCAGATCTTCGGCCGGGTCAAGGGCGGCTTCACCGTCGACCTGTCGGGCGCGGTCGCGTTCCTGCCGGGCAGCCAGGTCGACATCCGCCCGGTGCGCGACGTCGGGCCGCTGATGGGCCAGGCGCTGCAGTTCCAGATTCTCAAGATGGACCGCCGGCGCGGCAACATCGTCGTGTCGCGGCGCGCCGTGCTCGAGGAGAGCCGCGCCGAGGCCCGCTCGGAGCTGGTCGCCAACCTCAGGGAAGGCCAGGTGCTGGACGGCGTGGTCAAGAACATCACCGATTACGGCGCCTTCGTCGATCTGGGCGGCATCGACGGCCTGCTGCACGTGACCGACATCGCCTGGCGGCGCGTCAACCACCCGTCCGAAGTGCTCAACATCGGCCAGACGGTCAAGGTCCAGGTGATCCGCGTCAACCCCGAGACCCAGCGCATCAGCCTCGGCATGAAGCAGCTCGAGGCCGATCCGTGGGAGGGCGTCCAGGCGAAGTATCCGGTCGGCGTCAAGTTCCGCGGCCGGGTCACCAACATCACCGACTACGGCGCCTTCGTCGAGCTCGAGCCGGGCGTCGAAGGGCTGGTCCATGTCAGCGAGATGAGCTGGACCAAGAAGAACGTGCACCCCGGCAAGATCGTCTCGACCAGCCAGGAGGTCGAGGTGATGGTGCTCGAGGTCGATCCGCAGAAGCGCCGCATCAGCCTCGGCCTCAAGCAGTGCTTGCCCAACCCGTGGGAGGTGTTCGCCGAGAAGCACGCGGTGGGCTCGGCGGTCGAGGGCGAGGTCAAGAACATCACCGAGTTCGGCCTCTTCATCGGCCTCGACAGCGGCGTCGACGGCATGGTGCACCTCTCCGACCTCGACTGGAAGCTGCCGGGCGAGCAGGCCATCGCCGGCTACAAGAAGGGCGACTCGGTCAGGGCGCAGGTGCTCGATGTCGACATCGAGAAGGAGCGCATCAGCCTCGGCATCAAGCAGCTCGCCGGCGACCCCTTTGCCGCCGCGGCGCAGATGAAGAAGGGCGACGTGGTCACCTGCACGGTGGCCGCGGCCGACGCCAAGGGCATCACCGTCAACGTCGGCGGCGACCTGCAGGGCTACATCCGCAAGGCCGAGCTGTCGCGCGACCGCGCCGAGCAGCGGCCGGAGCGGTTCGCCATCGGCGACAAGGTCGATGCCAAGATCACCGCCATCGACCCCAAGACGCGCAAGATCACCCTCTCGATCAAGGCGCGCGAGGTCGCTGAGGAGAAGGAGGCGGTCGCCGCCTACGGCTCGTCGGATTCCGGCGCCAGCCTGGGCGACATCCTGGGCGCGGCGATGAGCCGCGCGCGGGCCGCCCGCGAGGCCGGCGAGGCCGAGACCAAGAAGAAGGGCGGCAAGGAGGACGAGGGCGCGGAGGACTGAGCCGCGTCGGCCTGCGAGACCGCGACGACGACGGACGGCCCCGGTTCTGCCGGGGCCGTTTGCCATGTTAGAATGCCGCCATGGCCCTGGATGCCGACGCCCTGCTCGAACGCCGCCGACTCAAGCGGCGGGTCGTGGCGTGGCGCGCGGTCGCCATCCTCGCCGTGCTGGCCGCGGCGCTGGCCGCGCTCTGGCAGGTCGAGCCGATCCAGGTGATCGGCAAGCGCGACCATGTCGCGCGCCTCGAGGTCACCGGCCTGATCATCGAGAACCGCTGGCTCGAAGAGGCGCTGCAGAAGGTCGCGGACGATCCGCGGGCCAAGGCGCTGCTCGTCTACGTCAACAGTCCCGGCGGCTCGACCTACGGCGGCGAGGCGCTGTTCCGCTCGCTGCGCCGCGTCGCCGAGAAGAAGCCGGTGGTGTCGGTGATCGGCACGCTCGGCGCCTCGGCCGGCTACATGGTGGCGATTTCGGGTGATCGCGTCTTCGCCCGCGAGACGTCGCTGACCGGCTCGATCGGCGTGCTGTTCCAGAGCGCCGAGATCTCCAGGCTTCTCGACAAGATCGGCGTCAGCCCGCAGACCATTACCTCGGGTCCGCTGAAGGACGAGCCGTCGCTGTTCCACCCGATGACGGAACGCGGCCGCCGCGTGCTGCAGGAGATGATCGAGCAGACCCATCGCTGGTTCGTCGATCTCGTGGCCGAGCGGCGGAGCCTCGCCCGCGACAAGGTGGCCGGGCTCGCCGACGGCCGCATCTATACCGGGCGCGATGCGCTGGCCGAAGGCCTGATCGACGAGTATGGCGGGGAGCGCGAGGCGCGCTCCTGGCTCGACCGTGAGCGCAGCGTCCCGGCCGAACTGCCGGTGACCGAGGTTCCGACCTCGCCGCCCGCCGAAGGCTGGCGCGATCTGGTCTCCGGGCTGGTCCAAAAAACGTTTTTGGCAGAACCACTTACCCTTGACGGCCTGATTTCGGTTTGGCAGGCTCAGCACTAAAGCGGCGGAATGTCGCGGCCGCGCCAAGGAGGCCACGGGGGATGATCAAGTCCGAACTGATTCTGCGGCTGGCCGAGCGCAACCCGCACCTCTACCAGCGCGACATCGAACGCATCGTCGCCACCGTGTTCGAGGAAATCGCCGCCGCTCTCGCCCGCGGCGACCGCGTCGAGCTGCGCGGCTTCGGCGCCTTCTCCGTCAAGCAGCGCCCGGCCCGCGTCGGGCGCAATCCGCGCACCGGCGATGCCGTGCATGTCGCCGAGAAATTCGTGCCGTTCTTCAAGACCGGCAAGGAGCTGCGCGAGCGGCTGAACAGGCCCGTGGAGGCCGCCGGGCCGGCGCGCGGCGCCTGAAGGCGACGCCCCGGAGCCGCGACGTGCGGGCGCTGCGCCGGGTCGTTTTCCTCCTGCTTGCCGTCGCGGCGGCCGCTCTCGCCGTGGCGAACCGCCACGTCGTCGCGCTCAATCTCGATCCCCTGCCCTTCGTCTTCGCCGTGCCGCTTTACCTGGTCATGCTGGGCGCCGGCGCCCTCGGCCTTGTGCTGGGGCTGGGCGCCGGCTGGTGGGCCGGCCGGCGGCACCGCCGCGAGGCCCGCGCCGGCCGCAAGCTGGCGCGCGAAGTCGCCGCGCTCAAGTCCGCCGCTCCCGGCCTGCCGGCCAGGGCCGAGGGCGGCTGACGCCCCGGAGATCCCCGCGAATGCGCAACGTCGATGCGGCGGCGGTGCACCGCGCCCTCGACTATGGGTCGCTGATCGAGGCGCTGCGGGCGGCCTTCCGCGCCGGCTGCGAGCTGCCGGTGCGCCACCATCACACGGTGACGACGCCGGACGGCTCCGCCGCCACACTGCTGCTCATGCCCGCCTGGCGGGTCGGCGGCCGGATCGGGGTCAAGACGGTGACCGTCTTTCCCGGCAACGCGGCGCGTGGGCTCCCTTCGGTGATGGGCGTCTATCTGCTGCTCGACGGCGCCACCGGCGCGCCGCTCGCCCTGATCGACGGAGTGGCGCTCACCCTCCGCCGCACCGCGGCCGCCTCGGCCCTCGCCGCCTCCTACCTCGCCCGTCCCGATGCCTGGCGGCTCGTGATGGTCGGCGCGGGCGCGCTCGCGCCCCATCTCGTGCGCGCCCATGCCGCCGCGCGGCCGATCCGCGAGGTCGCGATCTGGAATCGCAGCCCGGCACGGGCCGAGGCCCTGGCGGCTGACCTTGCCGGCGAGCACTTCGCCGCCGCGGTGACGTCGAATCTGGCCGAGGCCGTGGCCGGTGCCGACATCGTCTCCTGCGCCACCCTGAGCCACCAGCCGCTGGTCCGCGGCGAATGGCTGAGGCCGGGCACGCATCTCGACCTGGTCGGCGCCTTCACCCCCGCGATGCGCGAAGCGGACGACGCGGCGGTGCGGCGCGCCCGCCTTTTCGTCGACACCCGTGGCGGCGCGCTCAAGGAAGCCGGCGACATCGTCCAGCCCCTGCGGGCGGGCCTGATCGGCGAGCGCGACGTTGAGGCCGACCTGTTCGAGCTCTGCCGCGGCGAGCACCGGGGGCGCAGCGGCGCCGACGAGATCACGCTGTTCAAGTCGGTCGGCACCGCGCTCGAGGACCTCGCGGCGGCGGAGCTCGTTTACGACCGGGCCGCCGGATGAAGGTTGCCGTCGTCGGGGCCGGCATCATGGGGCTGGCGGCGGCGGCGGCCTTGCTGCGCCGCGGCCCCCGGGTCGAGCTGTTCGAGCCGGGACCGGCCCCCAACCCGAAGGCGGCGTCGGTCGACCGCCATCGCCTGATCCGTTACGCCTACGGCGCCGAGGACGGCTATTGCCGCATGGTGGCGGCCGCCTACGGCGCCTGGGAGCGGCTGTGGGGTGAGCTTGGCCGGCGCCTTTATATCGAAACCGGGACGCTGGCCTTGTCGCGCGGCGGCGACGACTGGGCGGGGCGTTCGCGCTCGACCCTCGAGCGCTGCGGCATCGCCTGCGAGGAATTGGGACGCGACGAGCTGGGCCGACGGTTCCCCTTTCTCGATGCATCGGCTTACGCCTGGGGCTGCCGGCTGGCGTCCGGCGGCATGCTTCTCGCCGAGGACATCGTCGCCGCGCTGCTCGACCATCTCGGCCGGCGCGGCGTCGCCGTCCATGCCGGATGCCGCGTCGAGGCCGTCGATACCGAAACGGGAAAGGTCGCGCTCGCCGGCGGCGGACGGATCGCGGCCGACCGCATCGTCGTCGCCGCCGGCGCCTGGACCGGCCGCCTGCTCGCCGGGATGGCGCCGCGCGCGCGCCCCTCGCGCCAGGTCATCGTCTATCTCGAGCCACCGGCCGAGCTCGCCGAGGCCTGGCTCAAAGCGCCGATGGTGCTCGACATCGGCGCCGATTCCGGCTTCTACGCGGTGCCGGCGCGCCCCGGCATCCCGATGAAGGTGGGCGACCACCGCTTCTCGCTGCAAGGCGATCCCGACCGGCAGCGCGAGCCCGAAGCCGACGAGGCGGCGGCGATCGTCGCCGGCTGCCGCCACCGGCTGAAGGACATCGACCGCTACCGCGTCATCGCCGCCAAGACGTGCTTCTACGACGTCGCCCCCGAGGAACGCTTCGTCGTCGAGGCGGCAGGCGGGCGCGGCTGGGTGCTGGCCGGCTTTTCCGGCCATGGCTTCAAGTTCGCCCCCGTCATCGGCGAGCGGCTCGCCGCCGCGATCGACGGTGAGATCGACCCCGGCCGGCTCAGCCGCTGGGCGGCCGGTCTGGCGGGCGATCCAGGCGCATGAGGCGCCCGCCCGCCGCGGTCGGCGGATGGCGCTCCAGGGCGATGAAGCCCGCGTTCGCATAGGCGCGGATGGCGATCTCGTTGGCCGGATCCGGATCGCTGACCAGTGCGGCGATCGCCGGCTCGCGGAAGAGCAGCTCGCCCGCTTGGCGCAGCAGCCCGGCGCCGAAGCCCTTGCCGGTCAACTCGGGCTCGCCGATGAAGGCATCGACGCCGAGCACGCCGATGGCGTCGGCCATGCCGAGCTCGCCGGCGCGCAAAGCGGCGACATAATATTGCAGGTAGCCGATCGGCCTTTGCCCGAGCAGGACGAGGTTGGGAAACTGCCAGTCGCTTTCCATCACTTCCATGAGTTGAAGCTCGATCCGGGCGCGCTCGCCGCCACCGCGCCACCAGCGCGCGACATGGGGGCGGCCGATCCAGGCGCAAACCAAGTCGAGATCCGCCGGCTGTAGCGGCCGGAAGCGGAAAAGGCGCTGGGAAGCGGTCATTTCTCGTAAAATACCAGAACAGGCCGGGCGTGCATTCGGCCTTGGCGATCTGCTATAAGCTCGCCCGGCATGGCCACCCCCCGCCCCCCCAAGGCTTTCTGCGCCGTCGACACCACCGACCTGGCGCGTGCGGCAGCGCTCGCCCGGGCGGCGGCGGCGGCCGGGTTCGGCCTCAAGCTCGGCAAGGAATTCTTCGCCGCGCACGGCCCCGGCGAAGCCCGGCGCATCGCCGCGGAAGCGGGCGCCCCGCTCTTCCTCGACCTCAAGTTCCACGACATCCCCAACACCGTCGCGGGCGCCGTGCGCGCGGTGACCCGCTCGGTGCGCCCCTTCCTGCTGACGGTGCACGCCACCGGCGGC
>CAYTWJ010000167.1:0-7474 GCA_964442055.1 uncultured Rhodospirillaceae bacterium
CCAGCGAGCGCACGCGGGCGAACAGCGCCAGGTCGTTGACCGGCTTGGTCAGGAAGTCGTCGGCGCCGGCCTCGAGCCCGACGACGCGGTCCTCGGGCTCGGAAAGGGCGGTCACCATCACCACCGGGATGTGCGCGGTTTCGACGTCGGCCTTGAGCCGGCGGCAGACCTCGAAGCCGTCCATCTCCGGCATCATCACGTCGAGCAGGATGATGTCGGGATGCTCGCGCCTGACCGCCTCCAGCGCCTCGGCGCCGCTCGATGCGGTGAGGACGTCGAAATACTCGCTCGACAGCTTGGCCTCGAGCACCTTGACGTTCGGCAGAACGTCGTCGACGACGAGGACGCGCGCGGTCATTGGCCGATCGCCGCCCTCAATCGAGGAAGCGGCGCACCGTCTCGATGAACTTGCCGACCGAGATCGGCTTGGCGATATAGGCCTCGCAGCCGCCCTGGCGCATCTTCTCCTCGTCGCCCTTCATGGCAAAGGCGGTGACGGCGATCACCGGGATCGCGCGCAGCGTCTCGTCCTCCTTGATCCAGCGCGTCACCTCGAGGCCGGAGACCTCGGGCAGCTGGATGTCCATCAGGATCAGGTCGGGATGGTGCTTGCGCGCCAGCGCCAGCGCCTCCATGCCGTCACGCGTCTGCAACGTGTCGTAGCCGTGGGCCGCGAGCAGGTCATGAAAGAGCTTCATGTTCAGCTCGTTGTCCTCGACGATCAGCACGGTTTTGCTCATCACTCAACTTCCCCCCGAGGGCGGCCCGCCGCCGCCCGCGAACCCGAGCGCACGGCGATGACTTGCCGCGGACCTGAACACCGCTTCCCGATTACACCGGGTCACGGTTAACATTCAATTAATGCTTGTTGCCAAGTCCTTCCCGGTGCGGTTGCGCCAGCCCGCGGCGACCGCTATGAGGAGCCGGCCGATGGACCGTTCCGCTGCCGAGACCCTCGCCCTTCGCGCCCTCGCCTGGCTGGCCGGCGATGCCGACGCGCTCGGCCATTTCCTGGCCGGGAGCGGGCTGGGGCCGGCGGAGCTGCGTCGCCGCGCCGCCGAGCCCGAAACCCTCGCCGCCGTGCTCGATTTCCTGCTCGCCGACGAGGCCCGGCTGACCGCCTTCTGCGCCGCCGCGGGCCTGAAACCGGCCCAGCCGGGCCAAGCCCGACGCGAGCTGCCGGGCTGGACGGCGGAACCGTGAACGCCGTGCCCAAGAGCCTGCACCCCGACGTCGCGGCCCAGCTCGCCGACCTCGCCCTCGATTCCGCGCGGCCGCTGGTCATCACCGACGCCGACGAGGTCCTGTTCCACTTCATGGCCGGGTTCGAGCGTTTTCTCGAATCGCGCGCCCTCTATTTCGACTGGGCGTCGTACTCGCTGTTCGGCAACATCCGCCGCCGCGCCGATGCCGAGCCGGTGGCGATGGAGGAGGCGCGTGTCCTGGTGGCGGACTTCTTCGCCGCCCATACCGAGGCGCTGGAGCCGGTGCCCGACGCCGCCGAATCGCTCGCCCGGCTCAGCCGGCGCGGCCAGATCATCGTCCTTTCGAACGTGCCGCTGGCGCAGGGGCCGGCGCGGCGCCGCGCGCTCGCCGCCGGCGGCATGGACTATCCGCTGGTCTGCAACATCGGCTCGAAGGGCGCGGCCGTGCGCGAGCTGGCGGCGCGCGTGCGCGCGCCGGTGTTCTTCATCGACGACATCCCGCGCAACCACAGCTCGGTGCGGCAGGCGGCCGCGCACGTGCTCTGCCTGCATTTCATCGCCGACCGGCGGCTCGCCGGGCTGCTCGGCCCGGCCGCCGACAGCGACCATCGCGCCGAAACCTGGCCGGAGGCCTGCGCCTATATCGAGGCGCGCCTCGACACGCTCGGCTTCGCCGCGCCGGCGGCATAGGGCCGGCGCGTGGCCGTTTCGGCCCATTACGACGAGACCGCGGCGCGGCTGCTCGAGCGCCAGTACGATTCCGCCGAGGCGCGCGCCCAGCGCTCCGCCGTGCTGGCGGCGCTGTCACCGCAGCCGGGCGAGCGGGTGCTCGACCTCGGGGCCGGGCCGGGCTTCCTCGCCGCCGAGATCGCCGCCGCCGTCGGCCCCGACGGCCAAGTCGTCGCCGCCGACACCAGCGAGCCGATGCTGGAGCTGGCGCGCCGGCGCTGTGCCGGCCTGCGGCAGGTCGAGCTGCGCACGGCCGACGCGACCGCGCTGCCCTTCGCCGACGGCGCCTTCGACGCCGCCGCGATTGTCCAGGTCTACGAATATGTCGGCGAGATCGGCAGCGCGCTCGGCGAGCTCCGCCGGGTGCTGCGCGGCGGCGGGCGCGCGGTGATCGTCGATACCGATTGGGACAGCCTGGTATGGGCGAGCGGCGACGCCGCAAGGATGCGCCGCGTCCTCGCCGCCTTCAACGCCAAGCGCGCCGACGCGCACCTGCCGCGCCGACTCGGCGGGCTCTTGCGCGCGGCCGGTCTGGTCCCGGTCTCGGTCTCGGTCCATCCGCTGCTGGAAGCCGATTTTGCCGCCGGCTCGTTCAGCGACGGCCTGATCGACTCGATCTGCCGCCAGGTGACGGCACGAGCCGGCGTGCCGGAAGCCGAGGCGGCGCAATGGGCGGCCGACTTGCGCGGCCGCGACGCCGCGGGCGGCTATTTCTTCAGCCTCAATCGCTATCTCTTTCTCGCCCGGCGCCCCTGAAAGCCGGGCCGCTTGACCGGCGCCGCGATCGCCGGCCAAGTAGGGATCCTTGGCAACCGGCGCGAAGGGCCGGCGGAACGACGATGGCGCGGGAATCTGCGGGCGCCCTGGGCGGCGTGGCATTCACGGTCCTGCTGGTCGGTCTCGTCGCCGCGGCGGTGGCGGACGTCGCCAGCGTTTTCTTCCTGGTCCTGGTCGGCAGCGTCGGCGCGGCCGCCGCGGCGATCTTGTGGCTGTTCCCCGGGAGTCGCCTTTTTTCCGTCGCCTTCGCCAACCTGATCGCCGTCTACGCCTGCCTGTTCGTCTTCTTCGTCGATGCCAATTTCGAGCCGGTCCGGCCCGTCGTGCGGCTGATCGGCTTCGTGCTGCCGATCCTCGGCTTCCTGGCCGGCTCGTGGCTGCGCCGCGAGGACATTCGCGGCCTGCTGCGCGCCCGGCGGGTGCAGAGCGAGCGCAGCCTGGTCCGCGCCCTGGCCTGGCTGGTGCCGGTTTTCGGTATCGGCGCCCTCACCTTCGCCCTGCCCGTATTGGGCCCGGGGCAGCTGCTCTACGACGGCGCCTTCCTGGCATCGATGGCGGCGATCGCGCTGATCGTGCTGGCGGTGAGCCCCGACGTGGCCCGCTTCTTCGTCGATACCGGGCTGCTGTTCGAGGAATTCTTCGGCCGGGTCGAGCACCTGCTGATCCCGGCCTTCGCTTTCCTGACCTTCTACTCGCTGCAGGCGATCGTCTTCGCCAGCCTCTACCGGATCATCGATTTCTATTCGCCGGACGGGCACTTCATCATCCACGGCCAGGTGCGCACCATCACCTTCGCCGAGTCGCTCTATTTCTCGCTGGTGACGGTCAGCACCGTCGGCTACGGCGACATCCTGCCGAGCAGCGACCTCGTGCGCGTGCTCGCCGCGCTGCAGATCGTCGGCGGCGTGCTTCTGCTGCTGTTCGGCTTCTCGGAAATCATTGCCTACCACCGCGAGCGCCGCGACCGCGGCTGAGGGCGGCCGCCCTGATGGCCGTGGCGGTGGTGGGCGTCGGGGAAGTGCGGGTGGCGGTGACGCAGCCGCACGTGCCGGTGGCGATGGCCGTGCGGCTCGCCGGGCGGATCCCCGGGCGCGTGGGAATGCTGGTGGTGCTCGTCGTGGCGGTGGGGATGCGCGTGTTCGACCGGCTCGTGTTCGTGCTCGTGCTCGTGCCGCTCGGTCAGCAGCAGCCAGACGCCGGCCGCCATCAGCGCGCCGGCGAGCAGCAGCTCGGGCGCCAGCTCCTCGCCCAGCGCCGCCACGGCGATCAGCGCGCCGGCGAAGGGCGCGGTGGCGAAATAGGCGCCGGTCCGCGCCGCGCCGACATGGCGCAGCGCGACGACGAACAGCGCGATGCTGATGCCGTAGCCGGCGACGCCGACCAGCGCCGCCGCGGCGGCCGCCGTCGGCGACGGCAGGGCGGCGCCGCGCATCAGGGCGAGGCCGAGGGCGATCGGCCCGGCGACCAGGCCCTTGAGCATGGCGATCTGCAGCGGGTCGGCGAGCGCGACCTTGCGCGTCAGGTTGTTGTCGATCGCCCAGGCCAGGCAGGCGCCGGCAATGGCGAGCGGCCCGGCCATGCCGTCGACGGTCAGCTCGGCGGGCGCCGACAAGGCCAGCGCCCCGGCGACGATCGCCGTCATGCCGAGGGCAAACCGGCGATCGACGGTCTCGCGGAAGACGAGCCAGGCCAGCAGCACGGTGAACACCGTCTCGAGATTGAGCAGCAGCGCCGCGGCGCTCGCCGGCGTGCGCGCGAGCCCGGTCATCAGCAGCAGCGGACCGGCGAGCCCGCCGGCGGCGACGGCGCCGCCGAGCCAGAGCCACTGCCCGCCCTTCAGCGATGCCTCGCTCGCCGTTCGGCCCAGCCAGGCGGATCGCGCCGGCCAGAGCAGGGCCAGGCCGAACCCGGCCCCCGTGTAGAGCAGGCCGGCGAGCAGCCAAGGGTCGATGTCGCCGAGCAGCAGCTTGGCCGCCGGGGTGCTGGCCCCGAACAGGAGAGCGGCGAGGAGCGCCGCCGCCGCGCCGCGCGAGGGCCGCATCGGCTCAAGCCCTGATCGCGTACCAGAACAGCGCCGCCCAGCCGACGAGGAATCCGAAACCGCCCAATGGCGCAAGATGGGCGAAGGCGCGCGTCCCGCTGAAGGCGAGGGCGTAGAGCGAGCCCGAGAAGAGCACCGTGCCGAGCGCGAAGGCGACGGCGGCGGCGCCGAGCGCCGGCGCCGGACGCAGCGCCATCAGGGCGGCGACGCCGAGCAGCGCGGCCGCGTGCCAGGCCTGGTAGCGCACGCCCGTCTCGATCCAGTCGAGCGACTGCGCATCGAGCGACCTCTTGAGCGCGTGCGCCGCCGCGGCGCCGAGCGCCACGGCGACAAAGCCGCTCAGCGCGGCGAAGGCGACGATGGCACGCATGCTCCTCTCTCCCTCCCGTTCCCGTTGCGGCGACGGCCGCGGCTCAAGGCTGCGCCGCCGGCGCATCGGCTGCCGCCGGCGCGCGCGCCGTGCTGCCCAGCCGGGCGATGGCATCCGCCGGAACGCCCACCGCGCCAAGCGCCTGGCGCGCCAGCGTCAGGCTGGACTCGAGGGTCTCGGGCACCACGTCGTCGGCGCCAAGCGCTTTCAGCTCCGCCAGGTGCCGGTCGTCATGCGCGCGCACGAACAGCTTCAGATGCGGCCAGGCCCGGCGCACGCCGCCGACCGCGCGGCGCGCGGCGTCGGGATTGTCGAGCGTGACGACCAGCGCGGCGGCGCGATCGGCGCCGAGCCGCGCCAGCACGTCGGCCCGTGTCGCGTCGCCGTAGACGACCGGCTGGCCGCGCGCGCGGCAGTCGCGCACGCGGACCGGATCGAGATCGAGGGCGATGTAAGGGACCTTCTGCTCGTCGAGCAGCCGCGACACGGTCTGGCCGACGCGGCCGAAACCGGCGACCAGGATGTGCTGTTCGAGCTGATCCGCGGCGATGGCTTCCGGGCCGATGGCACGACCCGCCGCGCGTCGCGCCAGCGTCGCCGCCAGGCGCGCCCCGCCCCAGGCCAGAGCCGGGGTGAGCAGCATCGACAGGCAGGTGACGGCGATCATGAACTGGGCGACGTCGGGCGCGATCACGCCGGCGGCCGCGGCGGCGCCGACGACGACGAAAGCGAACTCGCCGCCTTCGCCGAGCAGCAGCCCGGTGCGCAGCGCGACATCGCCGGGCAGCCCGAAGGCGCGGCACAGCGCGGCAGCGATTGCCGCCTTGAGGCCGATCAGGCCGGCGACCGCGGCCCCGACCCAGGCCAGGTTGCCGGCGATGGCGCCCAGGTCCAGCGTCATGCCGACGGCCATGAAGAACAGGCCGAGCAGCAGCCCCTTGAACGGCTTGATGTCCGCCTCGACCTGGTGGCGGTACTCGGTCTCGGCGAGGACCAGGCCGGCGAGAAAGGCGCCCAGCGCCATCGAGAGGCCGAACCACTGGGTGATCCAGCCGGTGCCGAGGACGACGAGCAGGGCGAGCGCGACGAAGAGCTCGGCGTTGCGCGTCGCCGCCACCCAGCGGAACGGCGGGCGCAGCGCATAGCGGCCGACGACCAGGATCGCGCCGGCCGCGAGCAGCGCCTTGGCCAGCGCGGTCGACAGCGCCTGCGCCAGCGAGCCCTCGCCGGCGCCGAGCAGCGGCACCAGCACGAGCAGCGGCACGACGAGCAGGTCCTGGAACAGCAGCACCGCGAAGCTGGCGCGCCCGGCGCGCGAGGCCATCTCGCCGCGCTCGATCAGGAGCTGGAGGACCACCGCCGTCGAGGACAGCGCCAGCGACAGGCCGAGGACCAGCGCCGCCTCCGGGCTGTTGCCCCACGCCCAGGCGGCGGCGCCGATCGCCGCGCCGGTGACGCCGACCTGCGCGCCGCCGAGGCCGAAGACCAGCCGGCGCATGGTGCGCAGGCGGTCGAACGAAAGCTCGAGGCCGACCAGGAAAAGCAGGAAGACGACGCCGAGATCGGCGACGGTGCGGATGTCGGCGACCTTGCCGACCAGCCCGAAGCCGGTGGGGCCGATCATCACGCCGGCGACCAGGAAGCCGAGAACCGGGCTGGCCTTGAGCCGGTGCAGCAGCACGACGACGACGATCGCCGAGACGAGCAGCGCGAAGATCTCGTTCCACGGCACTTCGCCGCCGCCGGCCGCAATCTGCTCCAAGCCCGGACACCCCGCACTGACTGATCTCGCCACCCTCTATGCCACATTCGCCGCGGCAGGCGAAACTGCGGCGGCGGCGTCGGGTCCCGCGTCGTCGTGATAAGCTGGCGACGCGGACGACGAATTCAGGAAGCGGGCGGTGCGAATCGGCGTCGATCTCGGCGGCACCAAGATAGAGGCGATCGCGCTCGGGCCCGGCGGCGTCGAGCTCGGCCGCCACCGCATTCCGACGCCCGTGGGCGACTATGCCGGCACGGTGCGCGCCATCGCCGCGCTGGTCGAGCGCCTCGAAGCCGGGACCGGCCGGCGCGGCAGCGTCGGCGTCGGCATTCCGGGCACGATTTCGCCGGCGACCGGCCTGGTCAAGAACGCCAATTCGGTCTGCCTGATCGGCCGGCCGCTCGACCGCGACCTCGCCGAGGCGCTCGGGCGGCCGGTGCGCCTCGCCAACGACGCCAACTGCTTCGCGCTTTCCGAGGCGACCGACGGCGCCGCCGCCGGCGCGCGCGCCGGCGCCGGCGTGATCCTCGGCACCGGAACCGGAGGCGGCCTCGTGGTCAACGGCCAGGTCCTCGTCGGCGCGAACGCCA
>CAYTWJ010000168.1:0-7386 GCA_964442055.1 uncultured Rhodospirillaceae bacterium
GCGCGGCGGGGGGGGCCCGGTCGGTCCCGCCGCTAGGAGCCCGACGGCCGCGCGAATCGCAGCGCCCGCGCGAAATGGAGATAGACGATGCCGCTGGCCAGAGCGGCGAAAAAGCACCAGACCGAGATCAAGGCGACGAAGTAGAAAAGCGCGGCGACGAGGAAGGCCAGGATCAGGACGACGCCGAGGAGCTTGAGGGCCGGGTGCGACGACAGCAAGAGCGGCCCGCAGGTGACAAGGACATAGAGACCCTCGATCCCCGGCACGTGCGGGGCGTCGTGCCAGTAGACGATGCTGCCGCCGCGGATTGCGGGTTCGAACGGAGCGGCGATCATCGCCTGCAGGAAATAGCCGGCCAGCGCCAGGCCCGCCACCAACAGTCCGGCAACGATCCACCGCCGCCGCGACTCCGGCTCGACGAGCCACAGCGCAAGCGGCGTCAGTACCGGCCGCAGCACCTCGGCGTAGAACATGAAGACCGCGCCCAACACTTGCGCCCCACCGTGGGCGCTTCCCTCCGCCAAGCGAAGCCAGAGCAGGCCCTCGACGATCTGCTGCGAGGCAAACAGCAGGGGGAACGCCGCCAGCGGGATGTCGCGCCGGGCGCCCGCCGTCCTGAGGGTGGCGATGCCGATCGCCCCGGTCAGTGCCGCGGCGGCCAAGCTGGCAGCGGCAGAAAAGCACATCGGACCCGGCAATCCTCTGCGGCCCCGGCCAGGAGACTTCGCGATCCCGCCGGCTCTCAGACGTTGCCGGGCGAATAGCCCTCGAGGTACTTGACGACCTCGGCCACCGGAATGACGTCGGCGTACTTCACCGCCATGTCGTAGAGATTGGCGAAATGCGGGCTCTCGTGCTTGTCGGCGACGCATTCCTCGGGCACGACGGTGCGGTAGCCGTGGCTCAGGCTGTCGACGACGGTGGCGCGCACGCAGCCCGAGGTGGAGCCGCCGGTGACGATGACCGTGTCGCACCGGTGCCAGATCAGCAGCGAGGGCAGGTTGGTCTCGTGAAAGGCTGACGCCATGCGCTTGTTGATGATCACGTCGCGCACCGGGTCGACATGCACCCGGTCGTCGAATTCGGCGCGGCGCGAGCCGACCTTGATGTTCTGCAGCGAATCCGGGGTGTTGGTCCTCGTGCCCCAGACGCCGCAGTCCTCGCCCGATGCCATGTAGGCGACGTGGGTCCACACCACCGGCAAGCCGCGCGAGCGCGCCAGGTCGGAGATGGTGTTGATGTACTCGATCTGGCGGGGATCGGTCTCGTAGGCGGTGACGAACTCGCCGACGCAGGTATAGGCCTTCTGCAGGTCGATGTTGACGATCGCCGGCTTGCGGCCGAAGCCGAAGCGCGGCCGCGTCGGCTTGGCCTTGATCTCCTCGTAGAGCTGTCGCGCGGTCTTGTTCGAGAGGTCCATCGCTCCGCCACACCCTTGCAGCCTGTCGTCGGCGCAAAATAGCCATCCGGGCCGGGGTGCGCAACGCATGGCACGACAGACGGCGGCGATCTTGACTCCGTGGGGGGCCTGTCGGACATATTGCCGGCGGAGCGGAACCGCCGGCGTCGGACAAGGAGGGGCGGTGAAAAGCGATCCTGGGCTGTACGACTATCTGCCCTACAAGAACCGGCCGAAGATCGTCTGGCCGAACGGCGCGCAGCTCGCCTTCTGGGTGGCGCCGAACGTCGAGTTCTACGAACTGGCCCCGCCGCCCAACCCGACGCGCGTTGCCTGGCCACGGCCGCAACCGGACGTGCTCGCCTATTCCTGGCGCGACTACGGCAACCGGGCCGGCTTCTGGCGCATGCTCGAGGCGATGGACCACTACCGCGTGCGCGGCAGCGTCTCGCTCAACGCCGCCGTCTGCGACCATCATCCGGAAGTCATCGAAGCCTGCGTCGAGCGCGGCTGGGAGTTCTATTCCCACGGCATCTACAACACCCGCTACACCTACGGCATGTCCGAGGAGCAGGAGCGGGCCTTCATCGTCGACGTGATCGAATCGGTGCGCCGCCATACCGGCCAGACGCTGTCCGGCTGGCTGTCGCCCGCGCTCACCAACAACGAGCGCACGATGGAGCTGCTCGCCGGGCACGGGGTGCTCTACACCTGCGACCTCTTCCACGACGACCAGCCGATGCCGGTCAAGGTGAAGAGCGGCCGCTTCGTCAGCATCCCCTACTCGCTCGAGATGAACGACATCATCGCCTACAACTCCAACCTGGTGTCGCCGCGCGGCTACGGCGAGATCATCAAGGCGCAGTTCGACCAGCTCTATGCCGAGGGCGCCGAGTCCGGCACCGTGATGTGCGTGCCGCTGCATCCCTTCCTGGTCGGCCAGCCGCACCGCATCGCCGCCTTCGCCGACGCGCTGGCCTACGTCACCGGCCACGACAAGGTGTGGGTGACCACCGGGCGCGAGATCGCCCAGCATTTCCTCGCCCACTACTACGACGCCTTCGCGGCGGCCGCGGCCCCCTACCGGAGCGCGCCATGAGCCTGCCCGACGACTATCTGCGCTATCCCCACCGGCGGCGGGGCATGGACCACGACCGCTACGCGTGGTCGATCCTGCCCCGGCGCCGGCCGGTGGCCTGGCCGGACGGCGCGCGGGTCGCGCTGTGGATCGTGCCGGCGCTCACCTGGTTTCCGCTCGACGGCACCGGCAAGCCGTTCCGCGCTCCCGGCGGGCTGCTCAACCCCTATCCCGACTACCGCCATTACACGCACCGCGACTACGGCAGCCGGGTCGGCATCTTCCGCATCTTCAAGGTGCTCGACGAGCTCGGCCTGCGCGCCTCGGTGGCGATGAACGCGGCCATCGCCGCCCGCCATCCGTCTCTGGTCGCCGAGGTCAACGCGCGCGGCTGGGAGGTCGTCGCCCACGGCGTCGACATGGACAAGCTGCACCACGGCGGGCTCGACCCCGAGGTTGAACGCCAGCGCGTCCGCGAGGCGCTCGGCACTTTGCGCCGCATTTCCGGCCAGCGTGTCAGCGGCTGGCTGTCGCCGGCCAAGTCGGAATCGGCCAACACGCTCGACCTCGTCGCCGCCGAGGGCGTCGAATATGTCTGCGACTGGATCAACGACGACATGCCCTACGAGATGCGCACCGCGCACGGCGCCGTCTTCAGCATGCCCCATGCCCACGAGATCGATGACTACACCATCCTCGTACAGAACCATCACAGCGAGGCCGAGTTCGTCGAGCAGGTGAAGGACCAGTTCGACACGCTCTACGCCGAAGCCGAGGGTCAGGGCGGCCGCATCCTGGCGATCACCCTCAACCCGTGGGTGATCGGCTGCCCCTACCGCGTCCGCTACCTGCGCGAGGCACTCGACTATGTCGTCGGGCATAAGGGCGTCTGGTCGGCCACCGGCCAGGAGATCCTCGACGCTTTCCGGCGACAGGGATGAGCGGCGGGCAGCGACGCGGAGCAAGACGGTGACGGCGGGGACGCGCGGGCGGGCGCCGGCGGACGCGCGCACCATGTTCGACAAGATCTGGGCCGCGCACGAGGTGCTGACCCGCGAGGACGGCGAGACGCTGCTTTACGTCGACCGCCATTTCATCCACGAAGGCTCGATGCATGCCTTCGCCCGCCTGCGCGAGCTCGGGCTGAAGCTGGCCCGGCCGCTGCAGACGGTCGGCACCGCCGATCATTACGTGCCGACCTCGACGCGCGAGCTGACCAAGATCGCCGATTCCGAAATCCGGCGCATGATCGAGCTGTTCGCGCGCAACACCGCCGAGCACGGCATTGAGGCTTTCGGGCTCGAGGACCAGCGGCAAGGCATCGTCCACGTGGTCGGGCCGGAGCGCGGCATCACCCTTCCCGGCATGGTCATCGTCTGCGGCGACAGCCACACCTCGACCCACGGCGCGCTCGGCGCACTCGCCTTCGGCATCGGCGCCTCCGAGGTGGCGCACGTGATGGCGACGCAGACGCTCTGGCAGCGCCGGCCGCGCACCATGCGGATCACGGTCGACGGCCGGCTCGGCCCGGGCGTGGGCGCCAAGGACCTCATCCTCGGCATCATCGCGGCGATCGGCACCGGCGGCGCGGTGCAGCACGTGATCGAGTATGCCGGGCTGGCGATCCGCCAGCTGTCGGTCGAGGGGCGGCTCACACTGTGCAACATGTCGATCGAGGCGGGGGCCCGGGCGGGAATGGTCGCGCCCGACGAGGCCACTCTCGAGTATCTCGCCGGGCGGCCCGAGGCGCCGCAGGGTGCCGAGTTCGAGCGCGCTCTGGCCGACTGGCGCGGCCTGCCGTCGGATGAGGAGGCGCGCTTCGACCGCGAGGTCAGCCTCGATGCCGGCGCGCTCGCGCCGATGGTGACCTGGGGCACCACGCCGGAGACCGCGCTGCCCATCGGCGGCGCGGTGCCCGATCCGGCCGGCGAAGGCGACGCCGATCGGCGGCGCGCGATGCAGGACATGCTTGAATACATGGGCCTCGTTCCCGGCACCCCGATGACCGGGATCAAGGTCGACCGCGTCTTCATCGGCTCGTGCACCAACAGCCGGATCGAGGATCTGCGCGCCGCCGCCACCATCGCCGGCCGCGGCCGCGCCGCGGTCCCGGTGCTGGTCAGCCCGGGATCGACCCAAGTGCGCCGGCAGGCCGAGCAGGAAGGCCTCGACCGCATCTTCCGCGCCGCCGGCTTCGAATGGGGCCATTCGGGCTGCTCGATGTGCGTGGCCATGAATGGCGACCGCGTCGCGCCGGGCGAGCGTTGCGCCTCGACTTCGAACCGCAATTTCCAGGGGCGCCAGGGGCGCGGCGCACGCACGCATCTGATGGGCCCGACGATGGCGGCGGCGACGGCGCTCGCCGGCCGGATCGCCGATCCGCGCCCTTATCTCTGAACGTGTCGCGATGCAGCCCTTCACCACGCTCAGCGCGCCGGCGGCACCAATCGAGCAACCCAACGTCGATACCGACCAGATCATCCCGGCGCGCTTCCTCAAATATCCGCGGCGCGACGGCTACGGAAAGTTCCTGTTCCACGACCTGCGCTTCGACGAAAGCGGCGCCGAGCGCCCCGATTTCGTCCTCAACCGCCCCCAATTCCGCAATGCCCGCATCCTTGTCACCAACGAGAATTTCGGCTGCGGTTCGTCGCGCGAGGGTGCCGTCTATGCCCTCTACGACTACGGCATCGCCTGCGTGATCGGGCCGAGCTTCGGCGACATCTTCTTCAACAATTGCTTCAAGAATGGCCTGCTTGCCGTGCGTCTGCCGCCGGCTGAGGCCGCCGCCCTGCGTCAAAGCCTGGGCGAAGGGGGCACGGTCAGCATCGATCTGGCGGCACAGACGATCGCCGGCCCCGATGGCACGCGCCTGAGCTTCGAGATCGAGCCATTCCGCAAGAAGGTCCTGCTCAAGGGCCTCGACGAAATCGGCCTGACGCTCGAATTCGGCGACCGGATCCAGGCGTTCGAGCGCCGCCACCACGCCGAACGGCCGTGGCTGGCGGACCGCGGCCGTGCGCCGCGCTGAGCGGGGCCACCGCCGCCCCTTCCCGGGGCCGCGGCGCTGCGACGCGATCGAACGCCCGGCTCGGGTCCGCTGCCCCTGATATTTGAATGCTGGGCGCCAACCCGGCAGCCATGACGTCACAGCGAGCCCCACAAGGGGGATTTGCCTGTCCAGGCAGCAGGGCCAGCGCGATGCGTCAGACATCCATAATCATGCATTTTCCATATTTAGACCAGAAATAGACGTGACAACCGATATTTCATAAATGATAGTAGATATCTGAGACATGATCACCGCCGCACAATTGCGCGCCGCCCGTGCCCTGCTCGGTATCGACCAGCGCCAGCTGGCCGAGTTGTCCGGCCTGTCCATTCCGACGATCCAGCGCATGGAGGCCAGCGACGGCCTGATCCGCGGTAATGTCGATTCGCTGATGAAGCTCATATCCGCCCTCGATGCGGCCGGCATCGAGGTGATTGCCGAGGGGGCGGCGAGCCGAGCCGGCGGGCGCGGCGTGCGGTTGAAGGCGCGGCCGGCCGAGGTAAAGTCCGATCGTAACGAGGGCGGAAATGCACCGCCTCGGCCGGAGTGAAGGTCAGGCGCGATGCCGATCTCGGTGGTGCTGTTGTGCGTGGCGGTGCTGCTCGGCGTCGCAGTCCTCGCTGTCGGGACGGGGCGGATGCCCGCCGCCTCGCGGCTGATTTACGGCGTCTGCCTCGCTGTCGCCACTGTCGCTCTCGTCGCCGCATTGGCGCAGCTCCTCCGCGGCGGCCTGGCGCCGAGTCTCGCACTGCCGCTCGGTTTGCCATGGCTGGGCGCGCACTTCCGGATGGACGGGCTGGCGGCGTTCTTCCTCGCGGTCGTCAACCTTGGCGGCGCGATGGCGAGCCTCTATGCGCTCGGCTACGGCCAGCACGAAGCCGCGCCGCTCAGGGTGTTGCCCTTCTATCCGGCGTTCCTGGCCGGCATGAACCTGGTCGTTCTCGCCGACGACGCCTTCACGTTCCTGCTGTCCTGGGAGTTCATGTCGCTGGCCTCGTGGGCTCTGGTCATGTCCCACCATCGCGTGCCCGACAACGCGCGGGCCGGCTACATCTACCTGGTGATGGCGAGCTTCGGCACGCTCGCGCTGCTGCTCGCCTTCGGATTGCTGGCCGGTCCCGACGGCGCCTACGGCTTTGCCGCGATCCGCACCCTCGATCATTCGGCCGCCGTCAATGCGCTTGTGCTGCTGCTGGTCCTGCTCGGCGCCGGTTCGAAGGCCGGCCTCGTGCCGCTGCATATCTGGTTGCCGCTGGCCCACCCGGCGGCCCCCAGCCACGTCTCCGCGTTGATGAGCGGCGTGATGACGAAGGTGGCGGTCTATGCCTTCGTGCGCGTCGTTTTCGATCTCCTGGAAGCGCCCGATTGGTGGTGGAGCGTGGTCATTCTGGCGATCGGCTCGGCGACGGCCGTGCTCGGCATTCTTCACGCCGTGCTGCAGGCCGACCTGAAACGCCTGCTCGCCTACAGCACGATCGAGAACGTCGGCGTCATCTTCGTCGGCCTCGGCCTCGCGCTGGCGTTCGAGCGCAGCGCCATGGCCTCGGCGGCGGCGCTCGCCCTGACCGCGGCGCTGTTCCATGTCTTCAACCATTCGCTGTTCAAGAGCCTGCTGTTCTTCGGCGCCGGGGCGGTGCTGACGGCGACGGGCGAGCGCGACAGCGAGCGGCTGGGCGGCCTGATCCGGCGCATGCCGCTCACCAGCTTCGCCTTCCTGGTCGGCTGCGTCGCCATCTCGGCGCTGCCCCCCTTGAACGGCTTCGTTTCCGAGTGGCTGATCTTCCAGGCGATCCTGCAGAGCCCGCAGATCCCGCACTGGGGCCTGAAGATCATGGTGCCGGCGGTCGGCGGCCTCTT
>CAYTWJ010000169.1:0-7329 GCA_964442055.1 uncultured Rhodospirillaceae bacterium
CCTTGAACTGGCGGCGCACCTCGACCACCACCGAGCCGGCGGCGCGGCCGACCGCGGTCATGCCCATCGCCCCGAACAGGTAGGGCAGCAAGCCGCCGATCAGCAGCCCGACGACGACGTAGGGGTTCTTCAGGGTGAAGTCGATCGCCGCGACCTTGATCAGCCCCTGGGCGATGAATTGCTCGAGGTCCGAGGTGTAGGCGGCGAACAGGACCAGCGCGCCAAGGCCGGCCGAGCCGATCGCATAGCCCTTCGTCACCGCCTTGGTGGTGTTGCCGACGGCGTCGAGGGCGTCGGTGGTCTTGCGTACCTCCTTGGGCAGGTCGGCCATCTCGGCGATGCCGCCGGCGTTGTCGGTCACCGGGCCGTAGGCATCCAGCGCCACCACCATGCCGGCGAGCGCCAGCATCGTCGTCACCGCGATGGCGATGCCGAACAGGCCGGCGAGCTTGAACGCCACCACGATGCCGACGCAGATGATCAGCGCCGGGATCGCGGGCGCCTCCATCGACACCGCGAGGCCCTGGATGACGTTGGTGCCGTGGCCGGTGGTCGAGGCCTGGGCCACGCTCTTGACCGGCCGGTACTCGGTGCCGGTGTAGTATTCCGTCACCCACACGATCAGCCCGGTGACGACCAGGCCGACCAGGCCGCAGAAGAACAGCGTCGTCCCGGTGAACACCTTGTCGCCGATGGCGAAGTCGCGCCCGGTGCCGAGCACCCAGGCGGTGATCGGCCATAGCGCGATCGCCGACAGCACGGCGGTGGCGACGAAGCCCTTGTAGAGCGCGCCCATGATGTTGTTCGAGGCGCCGAGGCGGACGAAGAAGGTGCCGATCACCGAGGTGATGATGCAAGCGCCGCCGATCGCCAGCGGATAGGCCATCATCGGCCCCATCGCGTCGGTGCCGGCGAAGAAGATCGACGCCAGCACCATGGTGGCGACGATGGTGACGGCGTAGGTCTCGAACAGGTCGGCCGCCATGCCGGCGCAGTCGCCGACATTGTCGCCGACGTTGTCGGCGATCACCGCCGGGTTGCGCGGGTCATCCTCGGGGATGCCGGCCTCGACCTTGCCGACGAGGTCGGCGCCGACGTCGGCGCCCTTGGTGAAGATGCCGCCGCCAAGACGGGCGAAGATCGAGATCAGCGAGGCGCCGAAGCCGAGCGCGACCAGCGGATCGACCAGGTCGCGGCCGCTGGCGCCGATGCCGAGCAGGATCGCGTAATAGACCGCGACCGCGAGCAGGGCGAGGCCGACGACCAGGAGGCCGGTCACCGCGCCGGCGCGGAAGGCGATGCTCAGCGCGTGCGCCAGCCCCTGGCGGGCCCCCTCGGCGGTGCGCACATTGGCCCGCACCGAGACGTTCATGCCGATATATCCGGCCGCCGCCGAGAGCACGGAACCGATCAGGAAGCCGATCGCCACCTTGACGCCAAGCGCCACGCCGAGGACGACGGCGATGACGACGCCGACGACGGCGATCGTGCTGTACTGGCGGTTCAGATAGGCCTGCGCCCCCTCCTGCACCGCAGCTGCGATCTCTTGCATCCGCGCCGAGCCCGGCGAGGCGGCGAGCACCGAGCGCGCCGCCCAGACGCCGTAGAGCAGCGCGAGCACGCCGCTGGCGATAGCGAACCACAATACTGTCATGACGTCCCCTCGATCTTCTGTGGGGGTCCGGCGGTGACGCGAATATGCGCCGGCCACTCCGGACGGCGGAAAAGTCCGGCGGTATATGCCAGAGAAGGACTGGCCGTGCAACAGATGGCGCGGCCCGCCGCGCCGGGGTGTCAGGCCGGTTCCAGGCGCCGGCGGACGGCGGCCAGCCAGAGCACCATGCCCGCCGTGCCGAGGACGAACGGCGTCGCCGCGAGCAGGACGGCGGTCCAGCCGATGCCGTGCAGCAGCGTGCCGGCCGAGAGCGAGGCCACCGCGACCAGGCCGAAGACCATGAAATCGTTGACCGCCTGGGCCTTGGCCTGCTCGGCCGGGGCATAGGCCTCGGTCAGCAGGGTGGTGGCGCCGACGAACATGAAGTTCCAGCCCAGGCCAAGCAGCGTCATCGCCCCCCAGAAATGCAGCATCTCGACCCCGGCCAGGCCAAGGCCGATGCAAAGCAGTTCCAGCGCCGCGCCGGCGAGGATCACGTTGAAGACGCCGAAACGGGCGATCAGGACGCCGGTGAAGAAGCTCGGCACGTACATGGCGATGACATGCCATTGAATGACCGTCGCGGCCGCGTCGAACGGGTGATGGTGCAGCTTCATGGCCAGCGGCGTCGCCGTCATCATCAGGCTCATCGCCGCGTAGCCGACCATCGCGCTGGCGACGGCGACGACGAAAACCGGCTGGCGCGCGATCGCCGACAACGGCCGTCCGCTATCGTGCCGGGTTGTCACCGCCTCCCTCAGGAGATCGAGGAAGGCGAGCACGCCCACGACCGACAGGCAAAGCGCCGCGGCAGCCAGAAACGTGCCGAGAAACACGGTGCTCGGGAACAGGTCCTTGGTATGCTTGGCGATTTCGGGGCCCGCGAAACCGGCAACGACGCCGCCGGCGAGCACCAGCGAGATGGCCCGGCTCTTCCAGTCGGCGGCCGCCGCATCGGCGGCGGCGAAGCGGTAGAAATGGGCAAAGGCCGAGAAAGCGCCGAATATCAGCGCCCCCAGCGTGAACAGCCAGAAGCTGCCGGTGGCGATCCCGACGCTGGAAACCAGCGACCCGGCGAGGCCGCAAAGGGCGCCGATGATGAAACCGTTGCGCCGGCCAAGCCGGCGCAACGTCATCGCCGCCGGTACGGTGGCGAGCGCGGTCCCGCCCACCACCGCCGTCACCGGCAGCGTGGACAGGCGCGGATCGGCGGCGAGGAGGTGCCCGACCAGTCCGCCGAAGGCGAAATGGGTGACGATCGTCGAGGTCGCCACGGCCTGGCTCAGGGCCAGGACCAGGACATTGCGTCGGGTGCGGCTGTCCGGCATGGGCGGCGAAGCTAAGCGGTCGGCCGGCGAAACGCCAGCGCCGCGGGCGCATGGCGCGGTTGCAGGAACGCGGGACTCTACCCGCCGAAGCGCAAGGCCTGCTGGACCAGCACGTTCGACACCACGCCGGGCCCGAGCACCCGGTCGGATTGGGCGAGCAGGCGGCGCTTCACCAATTCGAGCTCCTGCGGGCCCCAGCGGCCGTCGCGGTTGACCGGCCGGCCGTAGAGCTCGCGGATATAGGCGTCGCGAAGCCGGGGCATCAGCTTCTCGACCACCGCCTGGTTCTCGGCCTGCGGCACTTCGAGGCTGACGGCGAGCAGCACCTGGTAGAACCGCCGCCCGTCGGGCGTGACCGCGATCTGCAAGGGGTCGAGCTTGATGAAGGCGGCGCCGGCCTCCCCGCCGATGGCGGCCGTCCGCGGCTTCGCCGGCGATTCCGCGACCGCCGTCGCCGCCCCGCCGACCGCAAGCGCCAGCAGCGCCGCGCCGGCCGCGAGGCTCCGATTCAACGTCGGCACGCTTCGCCCCCTCTGATTTGGCCGGCACCGGCCCGGCCGCATTGACCGGGCGACTGTGCCACACCGCCCTTACCGGAAGGTTTTCCGCCGCTCAGAAATGCCGGTATCCGCCGCGCCGCAGCAACAGCACCCGGCCGTCCGGGCCCAGCACCCGGACGCCCTTGCCTGCCGAAACCCGGCCGATGCGCGTCACCGGCACGCCGGCGGCTTTCGCGGTCGCGGCCAGGCGGGCCTCGCCGCCCGGCGGCAGGGTGAAGGCCAGCTCGTAATCGTCGCCGCCGCTGATCGCCGCGCTCAGCCAGCCGGCGTCCCGCTCGACGGCGCGGCGCGCCGCCGGCGACAGCGGCATCAGCCGGCTGTCGATTTCGCACGCCACCCCCGATGCTGTGGCCAGATGGCCGACGTCCTGCACCAGGCCATCGGACACGTCGAGACAGGCGCTGGCCAGCCCAATCAATCCCTGTCCGAGGCCGAGGCGCGGCTCGGGCAGATGCAGGCGATCGAGCAACGCATCCGCGTCGCCCTCGCCGAGACCGGCGAGCCGGCCCTGCTTCACCGCCAGACCGAGCGCGCCGTCGCCGATCGTTCCCGAGACCCACAGCGAATCGCCCGGCTGCGCTCCGAACCGGCGCAGCATCGTCCCCTCGCGCAGCTCGCCGATGGCGGTGATCGTCAGCGTCGCCGGGCCGGGCGTGGCAGCGGTGTCGCCGCCAAGCAGCGGCAGGCCATAGGCCAGCTGGTCGGCGGCGAGGCCGGCGGCGAAGGCGGCAATCCAGGTCTCGGCCACGTCGCGGGGGAAGGCCGCGGCCAACAGGTAGCCGAGCGGCCGCGCGCCCTTGGCGGCCAAGTCGGACAGGTTCACGCGCAGCAGCTTGCGCGCGATGTTGGCCGGCCCGTCGGCGTCGAGGAAATGCACCCCGCTGACCATGCAGTCGGTGGTGACGATCAGATCGAAGCCGGGCCGCGGGCGCAGCGCGGCGGCATCGTCGGCGAGGCCGAAGGCGAGCGGCGCGTCCTTGGCGAGCGGCGCGAAGTAGCGGGCGATCAGCGTGAATTCATCGGACAGGGCGGGAGGGCTCACCGTCGGGCCCCTTCATCTCGCCGGCCCGCACCTGACGTGCCAGCCGGTCCAGCACGCCGTTGATCAGTCCCGGCTCGGGACCACCGAAGAAGGCGTGCGCGACATCGACATATTCGTCGATGACGACCCGCGCCGGCACGTCGGCGCGCGCGATCAGCTCGAAGGCGCCGGCCCGCAACGTCGCCCGCAGCAGGGCCTCGAGCCGATCGACACCCCCCTGCTTGGCGAGCACGCTGTTGAGCAGGGCATCGAGCTCCGGCTGCCGCCCGGTCACGCCGCGCACCACCTCGGCGAACCAGTTTGCATCGGCCGCCTGGTAGCGTTCACCCTCGATCTCCTTGCCGAAGCGGTAGAGGATGAATTCGCCGATCACGGTCTCGACGTCGCCGCCGGCGATCTCGAGCTGGTAAAGCGCCTGGATCGCGCCGAGCCGGGCCGCGCTGCGCCGTCCGCCCTCGTCGCGCCGTACGGGCTTCGCGCTCACGGCCGGTTGACGCCGAAATGGCGGTGCAGGGCGACCATCGCCAGGGCGGCGCGCGCCGCGTCGCCGCCCTTGTTCTCGCCGTCGGCGCGCGCCCGCGCCCAGGCCTGGTCCTCGCTCTCGACGGTGAGGATGCCGTTGCCGATGGCAAGGCCGTGCTCGAGGCTGAGCTGCTGCAGGCCGTGCGCGCTTTCGTTGGCGACGATGTCGAAATGCACGGTCTCGCCGCGGATCACGCAGCCGAGCGCGACGAAGCCGTCGTAGCGGCTGCGCCCCTCCGCCGACATGGCGAAGCGGATGGCGGCCGGGATCTCGAGCGCGCCCGGCACGACGATCCGCTCGTAGGCGGCGCCGGCCTTGACCAGCTCGGCCACCGCCCCGTCGACCAGCGCGTCGGAAATGTCGGGATAGAAACGCGCTTCGACGATCAGGATGCGAACGTTTTCCGTCATCTCATTCCCCCGGCCAGGCGCGGATCGGCCGCGTCTCGGCCACGCTCAGGCCGTAACCGTCGAGACCGACGATCGTCCGCTGCACGTTCGACAGCACGATCATCTCCTTGACGCCCAGGTCGACCAGGATCTGGGCGCCGATGCCGTAGTCGCGCAGCTCGCCCGGCCGGTCCACCGGCTCGCCGAGCTTGCGGCGCACGCGGTCGGAGAGCGAGGTCGCGCGCGGCTCGCGAATGAGCACGACGACGCCGCGGCCGGCCTCGTCGATCATCTTCATGGCGCCGTGCAGCACGCCGGCCCGGTCGCCGCGGTCGCCCAGCACGTCCTCGAGCACGTTGAGCGCGTGCATCCGCACCATCACCGGCCCGGGCCGCGCGATGTCGCCCTTCACGAGGGCGATGTGCTCGGCATATTCGACGGTGTTGCGGTAGACGACCATGCGGAACTTGCCGCCCCACAGCGAGTCGATCTCGCTTTCGACCAGTCGCTGCACCAGCTTGTCGTAGCGGCGCCGGTAGGCGATGAGGTCGGCGATGGCGCCGATCTTCAGGCCGTGGAACTGCGCGAACTTCACCAGGTCGGGCAGCCGGGCCATGGTGCCGTCGTCGTTCATGATCTCGCAGATCACGCCCGCCGGATTGAGCCCGGCGAGGCGCGCGATATCGACCGCCGCCTCGGTATGCCCGGCCCGCACCAGCACGCCGCCGTCGCGCGCCATCAGCGGGAAGACGTGGCCGGGCGAGGCGATGTCCTCAGGCCCCTTGGCGGGGTCGATCGCCACCGCCACGGTGCGCGCCCGGTCGGCCGCCGAGATGCCGGTGGTGACGCCGACCCGCGCCTCGATCGAGACCGTGAAGGCGGTCTGGTGGCGCGACAGGTTGTCCTTGGCCATCAGCGGCAGGCCGAGCTGCTCGATGCGCTGGCGGGTCAGCGCCAGGCAGATCAGGCCGCGCCCGTGCTTGGCCATGAAATTGATCATCTCCGCCGTCGCCATCTGCGCCGGGATGACGAGATCGCCTTCGTTCTCGCGCTCCTCGTCGTCGACGAGGACCACCATGCGGCCCTTGCGGGTTTCCTCGATGATCTCGTCGATGCCGGAAAGATACTGGCGGTAGCTCACGTATGCGCGACCTCCCGCAGCCGCGCCACGTAGCGGGCGAGGACGTCGATCTCGACATTGACGCGCTGCCCCGTGCGGATGGCGCCGAACGTCGTCATCTTCTGCGTGTGCGGGATGATGTTGACGCCGAAGCGGTCGCCGGCGACCTCGTTCACGGTCAGCGACACGCCGTCGAGCGCGACCGCGCCCTTGGGCGCGACGAAGCCGGCGAGCGCCGGCGGCAGCGCGAAGGTCAGGCGCGCCGAATCGCCTTCCCCGTGCCGCTCGACCAGCGTGGCGACGCCGTCGACATGGCCGGTGACGATGTGCCCGCCGAGTTCGTCGCCGACCCTGAGCGAGCGCTCGAGATTGACCGGCGTGCCCGGCCGCCAGTCGTCGAGCGCGGTGCAGGACAGCGTCTCCGCCGAGACATCGACCGCGAACCAATCCGGTCCCTTCTCGACCACGGTCAGGCAGACCCCGTTGCAGGCGATCGAGGCGCCGATGCCGATCGAGGCGGTATCGTAGCGGGTGCCGATGACGAAGCGCGTGTCGCCGCGCTGGTCGCGCGCGCGCACCTGCCCCACATCGGTGACGATGCCGGTGAACATGCTACTCTTCTTAAAGGGGTCGGGTGAAGGTTTCCAGTACGTCGTCGCCGACGGTTTCCACCCCCAGGCGCCGCCAGGGCGGTGCCTCGGCGAGGTGGCGCA
>CAYTWJ010000170.1:0-7290 GCA_964442055.1 uncultured Rhodospirillaceae bacterium
GCTCGGTGGTGGTCGAGGTGCGCCGCCAGTTCAAGGAGATCGCCGGCATCATGGAGGGCAAGGCCAAGCCCGACTACAGCCGCGCCGTCGACTTGCTGACCAAGGCGGCGATCAAGGAGATGATCGTGCCCAGCTTGCTGCCGGTGCTGTCGCCGATCGTGCTCTATTTCGTGGTGCGGGCCGTCGCCGACCAGGCGGCGGCGTTCGCCGCGGTCGGCGCAATGCTGCTTGGCGTCATCGTCACCGGCCTGTTCGTCGCCATCTCGATGACCTCGGGCGGCGGCGCTTGGGACAATGCCAAGAAGTATATCGAGGACGGCCATTTCGGCGGCAAGGGGTCCGACGCCCACAAGGCGGCGGTCACCGGCGACACCGTCGGCGACCCCTACAAGGACACCGCCGGCCCGGCCGTCAACCCGATGATCAAGATCACCAACATCGTGGCGCTGCTGCTGCTCGCCACCCTGGCGCACTGTGCCAACTGCGGCGCAAGCGAAGGCTCCGCCGGGCGACCGGCGGGGCCTTTTTCTTGGCCGGGGCCGCGCAGTTCAAGCGCGCGGCTCAGCGCTGCGGCGTGTTCTGCTCGGTGAAGCGGCCGATATTGCCGAAGAGCTGCTCGAGCAGGCCGAGCTCGCGGCCGCGGCTCGGCGTCTCGCGGTCGACCAGCTCGATGTCCTTGCCGTCAGCCATGCTGTAGCGGCGCAGGTCCTTGACCCGACCGCCCTCGTCGAACTCGATCGCCACCACCCGCTGGTCGAGCAGCTTCGGCGCCAGGAACGCCGTGGTCTCGGTCTCGCGCGAGATGTAGTACCAGACGCGGCTGCGCTGCGGGAAGGTCGCGGTGGTCGAGGGCGAGCCGAGCAGCTGATAGACCTGTTGCTCGGTCATCTTGCCGGTCTCGACCTGCTGGATGCGCTCCTCGTCGAGCACCGCGCCGCGCATGTCCTGGCGCGGCGTGCAGGCGCCGGCGGCAAGTATGGCGGTCGCCGCGCCAGCCAGGAGAATCGTCCGCCTTCGGTTCCTGATGCTCATCAAAGGCTTTCGCCCGCCGCCAGCGTTGACCCGGACGGCCGTGCCGCTTAATTGAACGAGAGATCGAGCAACCTTTTTGCATCGCGGCGCCGAGCCTGTCAATGCGCCGCTGCCGCAGGCCCGCCCCATGCGACTGCCCGCCTTCCTCCGTCGCGATTCTTGCGCCGCGCCGGCGCGCAGCCTCTATCTGGCCGTGGTCCAACAGGCCCGCCAGGCGGGCTTCTACCGCGATCTCGGCGTGCCCGACAGCGTCGACGGCCGCTTCGACATGATCGCGCTGCACGCCTTTCTGGTCATGCGCCGCCTGGGAGCGGAGGGGGAGGCCGGCCGCTTGCTCGCCCAGGCCCTGGCCGAGGCCTTCGTCGAGGACATGGACCGCTCGCTGCGCGAAATGGGCGCAGGCGACCTCGGGGTCGGCAAGCGGGTGCAGGCCATGGCGGCCGGCTTCTACGGCCGGCTGGCGGCCTACGACGCGGCCTTGGCCGCGAGCGAGGCGGCCCTGGCGGTGGCCCTGCGGCGCAACCTCTACGGCACCGTGGCGGGGCCGGACGCGGCCTGGCTCGCGGCAATGTCGGCCTATGTCCGGCGCGAGGCGGCGGCGCTCGCGGCCCGGCCGGGGGCGGATCTTCTGGCCGGAACGGTGCGTTTCGGCTTGCCGCCGGCCGCTCCGGCCGGGGCCGCGCGGGGCGGCGAAAACCGTTGACCCCGCCAATGCTTGGCCCTATTTTCCCGCCCCTGAATTCGAGGGGGCAAGCTGACCGGCCCCGCCGGGAGGTGACGATGACAGACCCTCTGGCGGAGGCAGAGTTCAGTCGCTGGGTCGAGGCGGCCCGGATCGGGCCGGAGGGCCTCGATCTGACGGTCGAGGCGACCGAGGAGGAGCGCCGCCGGGTTGCTGCCCGCCTGGGCATCCTGGCGGTCGAGGCGCTGGCGGGATCGATCCGCCTGGTGCCGGCACCCGACAGCGGCGCGGTCCGGCTATCGGCTCGGCTGCACGCGGCGGTGGTGCAGGCCTGCGTGGTTTCGTTGGAGCCGGTTCGCAACGAGATCGACCTGACCTTCGAGCGGGTGTACCGTGCGGGCGCCGCCCCGGCGGCCGCGGGACGGAAGGAAGTGTGGGTCGATCCGGAGGTCGAGGAGCCGCCGGAACCGCTCGTCGACGGCAGCATCGACGTCGGCGAGGCGATGGTCGAGGAACTGGCGTTGGCGCTCGACCCCTATCCCCGCAAGCCGGGCGCGGAGCTGCCGGCCGGCTGGGAGGAGCGAGCGGGGGCCGGCGAGCGGGAGAGTCCCTTCGCCGCCCTCGCCAAGCTGAGCAAACGCCCCTGACGGGGGCACGAGATATTTTCCCGGCCGCCGCGAGGCGGCGCATGCGAGAGAGAACGGGTCATGGCGGTACCGAAGAAAAAGAAATCCAAGTCGCGGCGCGACATGCGGCGGTCGCATCACGCCCTGGCGGCGCCGTCGCGCGTCGAATGTCCGAACTGCGGCGAATTCAAGCGTCCGCACCACGTCTGCCCGGCCTGTGGCCAGTACGACGGCAAGGAAGTGGTCGAGGTGACCAGCGCCGCTTGAGGCGCCAGTCGGGGCCGCGGGGCGGCGCGTGAGCACAATCTGCACCATCGCCCTCGACGCCATGGGCGGCGACCGGGCGCCGGACATGGTAATTCTCGGCGCCGAGGCCGCGCACCAGCGCTATCCGCACGTCCGCTTCCTGCTGTTCGGCGACCAGGCGCGGCTGACCCCGCTCCTGGCACGCTTCCCCGGCCTCAGCGAGCGTTGCGAGGTCCGCCACACCGACGAGGTGGTCGGCGCCGACGAGAAGCCGAGCCAGGCCCTCCGCCGCGGCCGCCGGACCAGCATGCGGCTGGCCATCGACGCGGTCGCCGAGGGCCAGGCCGGCGGCATCGTCTCGGCCGGCAATACCGGCGCGCTGATGGCGATGGCCAAGTTCGTCCTCAAGACCCTGCCCGGCATCGACCGGCCGGCGATCGCCTCGTTCTTCCCGACCGAGCGCGGCGAGACGGTGCTGCTCGATCTCGGCGCCAACGTGGAATGCGACGCCGACAATTTGGTGCAGTTCGCGGTGATGGGCGCGAACTTCGCCCACTCGGTGCTCGGTCGCTACCGGCCGACGGTCGGCCTGCTCAATGTCGGCGTCGAGGAGGTCAAGGGCAACGAGGCGGTCAAGGCCGCCGCCGAGCAGCTGCGGGCGGCCCGCGGCCTGGCCTTCGACTTCCACGGCTTCGTCGAGGGCGACGACATCACCAAGGGCACGGTCGACGTCGTGGTGACCGACGGCTTCACCGGCAACGTCGCGCTCAAGGCGTCGGAAGGCACGGCCAAGCTGGTCGGCGGTTTTCTCGCCGCGGCGTTCCGCCGCTCGATCCTGTCGCGCATCGGCTATCTGCTCGCCGCGCCAGCGCTGCAGGCGCTGCGCGAGCGGCTCGATCCGCGCTACTACAACGGCGGCGTCTTCCTCGGCCTCAACGGCATCGTGGTGAAGAGCCACGGCGGCACCGATGCGGTCGGCTTCGGCGCGGCGGTCTGCCTGGCGGTGGACATGGTCGCCGACCGGCTGACCGAGCGCATCACCGCCGAGTTCAAGAATTTCCTGGGCGGCGTCGCCGACGAGCGGGCCGCGACCGCAGCGGTGTCCTCATGAAGCGTTCCCTGATCCTCGGCTGCGGCGCCTATCTGCCCGAGCGCGTCCTGACCAACCATGACCTGGCGCGCCTGGTCGATACCACCGACGAGTGGATCGTCGAGCGCACCGGCATCCGCGAGCGCCGCATCGCCGCCGACGGCGAGAAGACCTCGGACCTGGCGCTGCGCGCGGCCGAACGCGCGCTGGCGCAGGCCGGCATCGGCGCGGGCGAGATCGATCTGATCGTGCTCGCCACCTCGACCCCGGACGAGACCTTTCCCGCCACCGCCTGCCGGGTGCAGGCCGAGCTCGGCATCACCCGCGGCGCCGCCTTCGACGTGCAGGCGGTCTGCTCGGGTTTCATCTACGCGCTGGCCACCGCCGACAATTTCATCAAGGCCGGCCAGTCGCAGACCGCGCTGGTGATCGGCGCCGAGACCTTCTCGCGTATCCTCGACTGGAGCGACCGCTCGACCTGCGTGCTGTTCGGCGACGGCGCCGGCGCCGTGGTGATGACCGCCTCGGAAGGCAACGGCAACGGCAAGGACCGTGGCATCCTCACCACCCAGCTTCATGCCGATGGCCGCTTTCACGATTTCCTCTATGTCGACGGCGGCCCGTCGTCGACCAGGACGGTCGGGCACCTGCGCATGTCCGGGCGCGAGGTCTTCCGCCACGCCGTCGTCAACCTGGCCCAGGTCGTCCATGAGGCGCTCGAGGCGACCGGGCTGACCCCGGCCGACATCGACTGGCTGGTGCCCCATCAGGCCAACAAGCGCATCCTCGACGGCACTGCGCGCAAGCTCAACATCGACCCGAGCCGGGTGGTCGTCACCGTCGACCGCCACGGCAATACCTCGGCCGCCTCGGTTCCCCTGGCGCTGGCCGAGGCGGTCGGCGACGGCCGCATCCGCGAGGGCCATGTCGTGCTGATGGAGGCGATGGGCGGTGGCTTCACCTGGGGGAGCGCGCTGGCGCGCTGGTAGCCGCCAGTTAGGACGAACCGGCGGTTAGTTGCCGGCGTTCAAGCGCTATCTCACTTAAAGAGTTTTCTTTATCCCTCTGATATTGACCGTTTTCCCCCCCGACTTTTAGATTATAGTTACAGTCTCGGGATGGGGGGAGGCGCAGATGAGCGGACGCACGGTGACCCGGGCGCAGCTTGCGGAAGCGGTCTACCAGGAAGTGGGCTTGTCGCGGAATGAGTCGGCCGATCTGGTCGAAAGCGTGCTCAACGAGATCATCGAGCATCTGGCGAACGGCGATTCGGTGAAGATCTCGTCGTTCGGCAGCTTCCATGTTCGCTCCAAAGGCGGCCGCGTCGGCCGCAATCCCAAGACCGGCGAGGAAGTGCCGATCCAGCCGCGGCGGGTGCTGGTCTTCCGCGCCAGCCACGTGCTCAAGGAACGCATCAACGCCGCCTTGGCAAGCGCGAAGGCGGCGGCCAAGGCATGAGATGAGCGAAGCCTTCACGGGCGAAGGAGCATCGCGGCGCGCCGCCAAGTCGCGCGAGGCGTTTCGCACCATCAGCGAGGTCGCCGCCGACCTCAACGTGCCGCAGCATGTCCTGCGCTTCTGGGAAACCAAGTTCAGCCAGATCCGGCCGCTGAAGCGCGGCGGCGGGCGGCGCTATTACCGCCCCGAGGACGTCGAGCTCTTGAGGCGCATCCGCACGCTGCTCTACAACGAGGGCTACACGATCAAGGGCGTGCAGCGGGTCTTGCGCGAGCACGCGGCCCGGATCGCGCCGCCCGAGCCCGCCCGCCCCGCGCCGGTGCCGCCGGCCGCGGTGGCGCCGGCCGCCCGGATCGAGGCCCCGGCGGCGGCGCCGTTGACGCCGGGGCAGCGGACGGCGCTCGTGAGGCTGCTCGAAGAGCTGCGGGCGATCAGGGCCTTGCTGGCCGATCTTGAGAAATAGCCGGGGCGCCGTTGCCTCGGGAAGGGGCGATGGCTATAGTGCCGGCCCCGCCAGGCCGGCGGCCCGATCCGCGGGCCAAGACGCCGCAGCCTGGACCGGTCGGACCGTAGCGCAGCCTGGTAGCGCATCAGTCTGGGGGACTGGGGGTCGCGGGTTCAAATCCCGCCGGTCCGACCACTTTCAAGTCTGAATAGTCAGACCAGAACCTCTGCCTCGTGAAATAACCCCAAGGTCGCCCCGGGGTGACGCGCGGGCTGGCAGGGACGCGATTTCCGGGACGTCGTGGGTGTTGTCGCTCTGGGGCCATCCGGAGAGCCGGGTTTTAACCTCAGCCAATTATTGACCGAGGATATTTTTTGGCCTATATTGTAGGGGTGTAGGGGGAGCGGTGCCGACGGTCAAGGACTTCGGGAGCTTCAAGGTCCGGATTCACCCCGGCGACCACAACCCTCCGCATGTTCACGTCGTCGGACCGGAATTCGAGACGATCATTCGAATCAGGGACGGGGTTCCGATCAGGGGCGATGCGTTGCCGAGGGCGGTAGCCAGAAGAGTAGCCGCCTTCATTTCCAGGAACCGCGACCGCCTGATGGCCGAATGGAACCGCGCAGCCGGCCGCCGGACGGAGGATTGAGAAGGAGGGCATGATGAATTCGATTCCTCGCCTGGCATCGGTTTCGGCCAAGCCGGGGAAGCGCCTTGGCGTAGCTTGGAAAGACGGATTCAAGGCGGAGATCGACCTTTCCGGCCTGGTGGCGCGCCTCGCCGCGCTGGCGCCGCTTGCGGATCCAGCCCTATTCACGGCGGTCGAGTTGGTCGATTGGAACACGGCTGTGGGATGGGCGGGCAACGATGATCTGACTCTATCCAGCGAGACGCTGCGGCGCGTAGCCGAGGAACAGGCGGCCTTCAATGCTGCGGATTTCGCGGCATGGCAGGAGGCGCTCGATCTCTCCAATCAGGAAGCGGCTGATGTGCTCGGTGTTTCGCTGAACACGATCAAGAATTACCGCGCCGGAAGCGTCATTCCGGCGGCCACGGCCTTGGCGTGCCGGGCGTTGGCACATGACAATGTGGCATTCATGGCACGGTATCGGCCGCGACGGGCCGGGCGACCGCAGGCTGTTCCAAAGCCATCAAAGCGCAGGGTATTTAAGCGGGTGGCGGCAAAGGCGACAGTTATCAAGGCTCCCGCCTGAACGGAGCAGCCGGAGGTCGGTTGCTCTCGGCGCCCCTTCATTTTCCCCTCACGTCGCCTCGGGCACCGCGCGCAGCACGCGGCTGGCCAGGATGTCCTCGGGCTCGATGGTCATGATCGCTTCGGGCGTCAGCGTCCCGCCGGCGCGGCCGACCAGCCGGCTGGCCTGGCGCAGGCGGGCGCGGTCGAGCGCGTTGCGGACCGAGCGGGCATTGGCGAAGTGCGGCTGGCGGCGGCGCGCGGCGACGTAGCGGGCGAAGGCCTCGCGCGCCGCGGCGCTGAAGCGGTAGTTCTGGCGCGCCAGCATCCGCTCGGCGAGCGCCATCAGCTCGTCGTCGCCGTAATCGGGGAAGTCGATATGGTGGGCGATGCGCGAGCGGAAGCCCGGGTTGCTGGCGAAGAAGCGCTCCATGCGGTCGGCGTAGCCAGCGAGGATGACCACCAGGTCGTCGCGCTGGTTCTCCATCACCTGCAGCAGGATCTCGATCGCCTCCT
>CAYTWJ010000171.1:0-7272 GCA_964442055.1 uncultured Rhodospirillaceae bacterium
GATGTCGGGCGGCAGGAAGCGGCGGCTGTCGTCGCCGCCGGGGATCTTCTCGACCTTGACCACGTCGGCGCCCATGTCGGCCAGCATCAGGCCGCAGACCGGCCCGGCCATGATGTGCGCCAGCTCGACCACCTTGAGGCCGGCCAGCGGGCCGCGGGCGCGCGACGGCATCAGCGCCCCCGGAAGCGCGGCTTTTCCTTGGCCAGGAAGGCGGCGACGCCGATGCGGTAGTCCTCGGTGCCCATCGCCGCCACGCCCTCGGCCTCCTCCTCCGGCGTCAGCGGCCGCGGGTCGAGCAGGCGGCGCACGAACTTCTTGTGCCAGCGCGCGACCAGCGGCGCGCCCTCGGCGATGCGCCGCGCGGTGGCATAGGCCTCCTCCTCGACCTTGTCGTCGGCGACGACGCGGTTGACCAGGCCGAGCTCGCGGGCGCGCTCGGCGCCGAAGACGCGGCCCTCGAGCAGGATCTCGAGCGCGCCGGTCGGGCCGGCCACGCGCATCAGGCCGCGCAGCTCGTCCCAGCCCATGCTGAGGCCGAGGTTCTTGATCGGCACGCCGAAGCGGCTCGAGGCGCCGCAGATGCGCAGGTCGCAGCAGGCGGCGAGCTCGAGGCCGCCGCCGACGCAGGCGCCGCGGATCAGGGCGACGGTCGGGTGGCGGCATTCGGCGACCGCGCTCATCGCCGCGTGGACGGCGGCGCCGTAGACCCTGGCCTGGGCCACATCGGCGCGCTCGCGGGCGAACTCGGCGATGTCGGCGCCGGCGGCGAAGGCCTTGTCGCCGGCGCCGCGGAAGACGACGCAGCGCAAGCTCTCGTCGGCGTCGAGCGCGCCCGCCACCTCGGCGACCCGCCGCCAGCTCGCCAGGTCGAGGGCGTTGAGGCGTTCGGGACGGTTGAGCGTCACCGTGGCGATCTCGCCGTCACGGTCGACCAGGACGGATTCGGACATGGCTCGGCGACCTCAGCGGTAGAAGAACTCGACCAGGCCCATCGGCACCGCCGGAACATACGTGACCAGCAGCAGCACCGCCAGCAGCACGCCGATGAAATAGACGTTGACCTTGCTCACCGCCCAGACGTCGGCCTTGGCGATCGAGCAGGCGACCATCAGCACGCTGGCCACCGGCGGCGTCTGCTGGCCGATGCCGAGATTGATGGTGACGATGAGGCCGAAATGCACCGGGTCGATGCCCGCCGCCTTGACCAGCGGCATGACGATCGGCACCACCAGGATGATCGCCGCCGCCGAGTGCAGGAAGAAGCCGAGGACGAGGAAGACGACGTTCATCAGCGCCAGGATGACGTAGCGGTTGTCGGTCCAGGCGCCGATGCCGGCGGCGAGCTTCTGCGGCAGCTGGATCTCGGTGAGATAGACGCCCATCAGCGCCGAGGCGGCGACCAGCAGCATCACCACCGCGGTCTGCACCGCGCCCTCGATCATCGCCGCGCGCAGGTGCGCCCAGTCGAGCTCGCGGTGGATGACGAGGCCGACGAAGAGCGCCGCCGCCACCGCCAGCCCCGCCCCCTCGGTCGCGGTCACGAAGCCGCCGAAGATGCCGCCGAGGATGACGACCGGCAAGAGGAAGGCCCACAGCGCCTCGCGGAAGCTGGTCCACAGCCGCCCGAGCCGGAACGCCGCCTCGACCGGCAGGTCGTAGCGCAGCGCGAACCAGTAGGCCACCGCCATCAGGCCGAGCCCGCCGAGCAGGCCGGGGACGATGCCGGCGACGAAGAGCTGCACCACCGAGCTGTCCGACATCACCGCGTAGAGGATCATCGGGATCGACGGCGGGATGATGACCGCGAGCGTCGCCGCCGACGACATCACCGCCGCGGCGAGCGCCTTGGGATAGCCCTTGCGCTTCATCGCCGGGATCAGGATCGAGCCCAGCGCCGCCACGTCGGCCACCGCCGAGCCGGAGATCTCGGCGAAGAACAGCGAGGCGCCGATCGAGACCATCGCCAGCCCGCCGCGGATGAAGCCGAGCAGCGCCGAGGCGAAGGCGATCAGCCGCTGCGAGATGCCCGAGGCGTTCATGATCGCGCCGGCGAGGATGAACAGCGGGATCGCCAGCAGCGGGAAGTTGGTGGCGCCGTCGTACATCACCAGCGCCACGTTGGGCAGGATCGCCGGCCCCTGCGTCGCCACCATCGCCATCGTGGCGACGATGGCGAGGGCGATGGCGATCGGCACGTTGATGAGGATGAGGGCGAGCAGCCCGGCGAGCATCAGCGCGACGGTCACGGCGCGTCCTCCTCGCCGGCGCCGCCGGCATGGCCGAGGCTGTGCCCGGCCGCGATGCGCGCCACCATCCCGGGCAGTGACAGCAGCTCGGCGACGACGAACAGGATCGCGCCGACCGGGATCACCGACTGCGCCCATTGCAGCGGCACCTCGGGCAGGCTGATCAGCCTCGAGCCCTCGAGCACCTCGAGCACCTGCCAGCCGAGCCAGGCAAGCAGCAGGAAGAAGCCGATCACCGCCGCCTCGGCGGCGAGCAGCAGGACGAGCCGGGCGCGCGGCCCGACCGCGTCGACCAGATCGGAGACGCCGATATGGGCCCGCTTGAGCGCGGCCAGGGCGGCGCCGTAATAGGTCAGCCAGGTGAGCATGATCGCCGCCACCTCGTCGTACCAGACCAGCGACGCGCCGGCCGTGCGGTAGACCACGGCGACGACGACGAGCAGCGCCAGCGCCGCCATCAGCACGACGATGAGGAATTCGAGCAGGCGCTCGAAGCCGGCGCGCAGGCGCGACAGGCCGCTCACGGGATTGACTCGGAGGCCGGGAAAAGGGGCGCCCCGCCGCGCGCGGCGGGGCGCGGCACGATCAGGACTTGGCGCCGAGGGCGACGGCGCGGGCGACGGCCTCCTGGCCGCCGGGCACTTCCTTGCCGAACTCCTCGTAGATCGCCTTGCTGGCGCGCACGAAGGCGTCCTTGTCGACCTCGTTGACCTGCAGGCCGGCGGCCTTGAGCTTGCCGACCAGGTCGTTGTCGAAGCCTTCCGCCGTCTTGTAGACGAAGGTCTGCGTCTCCTTCGCCGCCGCCTCGAGCGCGGCGCGCAGGTCGGCCGGCAGGCTCTCCCAGCGCCGCTTGCCGACGGTGACGTAGGCCGGCGTGTAGACGTGGCCGGTCAGCGACAGGTACTTCTGCACCTCCTGGAACTTGGCGCTGTAGATCTGGATGAAGGGATTCTCCTGGCCGTCATAGACGCCGGTCTGCAGCGCGGTGAAGACCTCGGAGAAGACCGGCGGGCTCGGGTTGGCGCCGTAGGCCTGGAACATCTTGACCCGCCACTTGCCGCCGGGCACGCGCAGCTTGATGCCCTGCAGGTCCTCGGGCGCCTTGATCGGCCGCCGGCTGTTGGTGATGTGGCGGAAGCCGTTCTCCCACACCGCGATCACCTTCAGCCCCTTGGCCTCGGCCGCCGGCGCCAGCTTGGGCCAGAAGACCTCGCGCTCGATGCGCGCCATGTGGGCGCGGTCCTTGACCAGGTAGGGCATCTCGAACATGCCGAAGATGTCGGCCTCCGACGACATCACCGTCGAGGGCAGCGCGAAATCGACCGTGCCGAGCTTGAGCTTCTTGATCAGCTCCTCGTCCTTGCCGAGCTGGCTCGAGCCGAAGGCGACCACCTTGGCCTTGCCGGCGAGGCGCTGGTTGGCCAGCCGCGCGAACTCCTTGGCCGAGAGGTCGAAGAGCGAGCCGGGCTCGCCGACATGGCCGAACTTGAGCTCCATCTCCTGCGCCGCCGCCGGCAGGGCCAGCAGCGCCGCGAACAGCGCCGTCATCAACAGCCGCTGGACCTTCATCGCTTGTCTCCTCCCTTGCTTGGTCGTCTTGTTCTTCTCCGCGCCGCGCCGGTCAGGCCGCCGAGGCGCGCGCCGCCCCGCCGGTCGGCGGCCGGGCCAGGTGGGCGAGCGCCGCCGCCACCCCGCTTTCCCGGATGCGCAGGCCGGCCAGGCCGAGCCCCATCTCGACGCCGGCCAGCGTACCCGCCAGCATCAGATCGTTGAAGTCGCCGAGATGGCCGATGCGGAAGACCCGCCCCTTGAGCTTGCCGAGCCCGGTGCCGAGCGACATGTCGAAGCGCGCGAGGATGAGTTCGCGCAAGGCATCGGCGTCGATCCCGGACGGGGTCATTACCGCGGTGAGCGAGGAGGAATATTCGGCCGGCTCGGCGCAGAGCGGCTCCAGCCCCCAGGCGCGCACCGCGCGCCGCGTCGCCTCGGCGTGGCGGTCGTGGCGGGCGAAGACGTTGTCGAGCCCCTCCTCGAGCAGCATGAGAAGCGCCTCGCGCAGGCCGCAGAGCAGGTTGGTCGCCGGCGTGTAGGGGAACCAGCCGCCGGCATTGGCGGCGATCATCGGCTGCCAGTCCCAGTAGGACCGGGGCAGCCGCGCCGTGCGCGAAGCCGCCAGCGCCTTGTCGCCGACGGCGTTGAAGCTGAGCCCCGGCGGCAGCATCAGGCCCTTCTGCGAGCCGGCGACGGTGACGTCGACGCCCCATTCGTCGTGGCGGTAGTCGATCGAGGCGAGCGAGGAGATGGTGTCCACCATGAACAGCGCCGGATGGCCGGCCCGGTCGATGGCGCGGCGGATCTCGGGCACCCGGCTGGTCACCCCGGTCGAGGTCTCGTTGTGGACGACGCAGACCGCCTTGACCGCGCGCGCCTTGTCCTCGGCGAGCCGGGCCTCGACCGCCGCCGGGTCGGCGCCGCGGCGCCAGTCGCCGGGGATGAACTCGACCTCAAGCCCGAGCCGGCCGGCCATCTCGCGCCACAGCGTGGCGAAGTGGCCGGTCTCGCACATCAGCACGCGGTCGCCGGGCGAGAGCGTGTTGACGAGCGCCGCCTCCCAGGCGCCGGTGCCCGAGGCGGGATAGATCACCACCGGGGCGGCGGTCTTGAAGACGGGCTTCAGGTTGGCCAGCACCTCCTTCGCCAGCGCCGCGAATTCCGGGCCGCGATGGTCGATGGTCGGCCGGTCGATCGCGCGCAGCACGCGGTCGGGCACGTTGGTCGGCCCCGGAATCTGCAGGAAATGCCGTCCGCTGCGATACGCCATCTGGTCCCCCGATGCGCCGGATCGGCCGCATTATGAATGCAAGCCGGATGTCGTTCAAGGCGGCGCGTGGGGCACGGCCTCGGACCATCGAGGGCCTTGCGTTGCGCGCCCTCCCACTTCGACAAGCTCAGTGTGAGGGCGCTTATTATCAATAGTTTGGCCTCACCCTGAGCCCGTCGAAGGGTGAGGCCCAGCGCGCGGTCGCAGCGTCCGGTCGCGGCGCACCACCGGCACAACGCCGCTGTTGGCTTTGCATTTTGCATGCACTTCGCTAGATTCGGGCGACCTGGCGATCCGCGATGAACGCACCGACCCGCCGCATCACCCCCGACGCCCGCCGCATCGGCGACAGCGCGCTGGCCGCGCGCCTGCGCCGCGAGCTCGAGGGCGAGGTGCTGTTCGACGCCGCCGACCGCGGCCGCTATGCGACCGACGCCTCGATCTACCAGGTCGAGCCGATCGGCGTCGTCGTGCCGCGCAGCGATGCCGACGTGCGGCGCGCCATCCAGATCGCCCGCGACGCCGGCGTGCCGGTGCTGCCGCGCGGCGGCGGCACCTCGCAATGCGGCCAGGCGGTGGGCACGGCGCTGGTCATCGACCACAGCAAGCACCTCGACGACGTCGTCGCCTTCGACGCCGCGGCGCGGACCGTGCGCGTGCGCCCCGGCATCGTGCTCGACAAGCTCAACCGCTTCCTCAAGCCCCACGGCCTCTGGTTCCCGGTCGACATCTCGACCTCGAGCCGGGCGACCATCGGCGGCATGGCCGGCAACAATTCCTGCGGCGCGCGCTCGATCCGCTACGGCAACATGGTGCACAACGTGCGCGCCATCGACGCCTACCTGGCCGACGGCGAGAAGCGCCGCTTCGCCCACGTGCCGGGCAACCTCGACCGGCTCGACGCCGCCGACGCCGGCTATCTCGGCCTGGTGCAGGACATGCGGGCGCTGGCCGCGCGCGAGGCCGACGAGATCGAGCGCCGCTTCCCCAAGCTCCTGCGCCGCGTCGGCGGCTACAACATCGACACCGTCCGGCCGGCCGGCCACAACATGGCGCACCTGCTGGTCGGCTCGGAGGGCACGCTCGGCTTCTTCAGCGAGATCGAGCTCGAGTGCAAGCCGATCCCGCCGCACAAGGTGCTCGGGGTGTGCCACTTCCCGAGCTTCTACCAGGCGATGGACGCGACGCGGCACATCGTCGCCCTCGACCCGGCGGCGGTCGAGCTGGTCGACCGCACGATGGTCGAACTGGCGCGCGAGATCGCCGCCTTCCGCCCGGTGGTCGAGCGCTTCGTCAGGGGCGAGCCCGACGCGCTGCTGCTGGTCGAGTTCGCCGGCGACGAGCGCGACGCGCAACTGCGCGGCCTCGCCCGGCTGGTCGAGCTGATGGGCGACCTCGGCTTCCCCGGCGGCGTGGTCGAGGTCGTCGAGCCGCGCGCGCAAGGCGAGATCTGGGAGTTCCGCAAGCAGGCGCTCAACATCATGATGTCGATGAAGGGCGACGGCAAACCGGTCTCGTTCATCGAGGATTGCGCGGTGCCGCTCGAGCACCTCGCCGAATACACCGACCGGCTGACCGGCGTCTTCGCCAGGCACGGCACCCGCGGCACCTGGTACGCGCACGCCTCGGTCGGCACGCTGCACGTGCGCCCGATCCTCAACATGAAGGACGGCCGCGACGTCAAGGCGATGCGCGCCATCGCCGAGGAGGCCTTCGCCATGGTGCGCGAGTTCAAGGGCTCGCATTCCGGCGAGCACGGCGACGGCATCGTGCGCTCGGAATTCCTCGAGCCGATGATGGGCGCGCGCATCGCCCGCGCCTTCGAGGCGGTCAAGGACCGCTTCGACCCCGAGGGGCTGTTCAATCCCGGCAAGATCGTCCGCCCGCCGCGCATGGACGACCGCGCGCTGTTCCGCTTCAAGCCGGGCTACCGGCCGCTGCCGCTCGACGCCGCGCTCGACTGGCGCGAATGGGGCGACTTCGCCGGCGCGGTCGAGATGTGCAACAACAACGGCGCCTGCCGCAAGGCCGACGCCGGCGTGATGTGCCCCTCCTACCGCATCAGCCGCGACGAGCGCGACGTGACGCGCGGCCGCGCCAACACGCTGCGGCTGGCGCTGTCCGGCCAGCTCGGCGCCGACGCGCTCGTTTCCGACGAGATGCACGCGACGATGGAGCTCTGCGTCGGCTGCAAGGGCTGCAAGC
>CAYTWJ010000172.1:0-7270 GCA_964442055.1 uncultured Rhodospirillaceae bacterium
CCTGCGGCTCGGGCAAGAAGTACAAGCACTGCCACGGCCGCGTCGGCTAGCGGGGAGCCTAGCCTATGCAGGCCGAGCCGTTCCGCGTCAGCGTCCCCGAGGCGGCGCTCGACGACCTGGCGCGCCGGCTCGCCGACATCCGCTGGCCGCCCGAGCCCGCCGAGGCGGCCTGGCGCTACGGCGCCAACCTCGACTACATGCGCCGCTTCGCCGAGCACTGGCGTGGCGCCTACGACTGGCGGCGCTGGGAGGCCGAGCTCAACCGCTGGCCGCAGTTCCGCGCCGCCCTCGACGATCCCGAGTTCGGCCGGTTGCGCATCCACTTCGTCATGGCCGAGGGCTCGGGCCCGGCGCCGCTGCCGCTGGTCATCACCCACGGCTGGCCGGGCTCGGTGTTCGAGTTCCACAAGGTGATCGGGCCGCTCGCCCATCCCGAGCGGCATGGCGGCGATGCGCGCGACGCCTTCACCGTGATCTGCCCGAGCCTGCCCGGCTACGGCTTCTCCGACGGCCTCGACCGCCCGATCGGGCCGCGCGCGGTCGCCCGGCTGTGGCGCCGGCTGCTGGTCGAGAAGATCGGCATTTCCCGCTTCGCCGCCCAGGCCGGCGACTGGGGCAGCCTGGTGTCGTCGTGGCTCGGCGTCGATCATCCCGGCAATGTCATCGCACTGCATCTCAACATGCTGGGCCTCAGGCCGCATGCCGGCGCCGGCACGCCGCCGCCGAGCGGCGAGGAGGAGGCCTGGATGGCGCGGACGCAGAAGCGGCTGGCGCGCGAGGGCGGCTATTTCGCCATCCAGTCGACCAAGCCGCAAAGCCTGGCCTTCGCGCTCTCCGATTCGCCGATCGGGCTCGCCGCCTGGATCGTCGAGAAGTTCCATGGCTGGCCCGGCGCGCCGGCGGCGCAGGACCCGCCCTTCACGATGGACGAGCTGATCACCAACGTGATGATCTACTGGCTCGGCAACGCCATCGGCAGCGCCAACTGGATGTACTGGGCGGCGCGCCAGCAAGGCGGCATGGCGCTCGGCGCGGGCGAGAAGGTGACGGTGCCGACCGGCTTCGCCTTCCCGCCGCACGATCTCTTCCCGGCGCCGCCGCAGACCTGGATCGGCCGCGGCTACAACGTCGTGCATCGCGTCGACCTGGCCGAGGGCGGGCATTTCCTGGCGCTCGAGAAGCCGGAGCTGTTCGTCGACGAGGTGCGCGCCTTTTTCCGCCGCTTCCGCTGATCCGGCAGGGGTCCCTCGATGCTCGACCGCTATCTCGAGGACTATGCCCAGGGCGAGGTGATCCGCGGCGGCGGCATCACGATCACCGACGGCGACATCATCGACTTCGCGCTGCGCTACGACCCGCAGCCCTTCCATCTCGACGGGCGCGCGGCGGCGCGCTCGATCTATGGCGGGCTGATCGCCTCGGGCTGGCAGGTCGGCGCGCTCGGCTTCCGCTCGTTGGTGCAGCAGGGGCTCTTGGGCCGCGGCAGCCTCGGCTCGCCCGGCCTCGACGAGATCCGCTGGCTCAAGCCGGTGCGGCCCGGCGACACGCTCTACGGCGTGGCCGAGATCCTCGAGGCACGGCCGTCGCGCTCCAGGCCCGACCGCGGCATCGTGCGCGTCGCCTACCGGGTCGAGAACCAGGCCGGCGAGACGGTGATGAGCTTCATCGGCAACCAGCTGGTGGCGAGACGGCCGGCGGAATGATGGGTCGCCGCGCGCCGATCGCGTAGCCACAAAGCCACCGAGGCGCCAAGCGAACCAGGCCGCGCCGCTTCATTGGCCTTGGTGTCTTCGTGCCTTGGTGGTTAAGCCGCTGCTGGCGCCTCAGACGGCGCTGCGGCCCATGTCGAGGAACTTGCGCCGGCGGCTTTCGCGCAATTGGCCGCCTTCCATCGGCGCCAGCGCGCGCAGGTGGCGGTCGATGGCGTCGCCGAGCGCGGCGGTGGCGGCGTGCGGGTTGCGCTGCGCGCCGCCGGGCGGCTCGGCCACCACCTCGTCGATCACCTTGAGCCGCAGCAGGTCGGCGGCGGTGAGCTTGAGCGCCTCGGCCGCCTCCTGCGCCCGCTCGGCGGCGTTCCAGAGGATCGCGGCGCAGCCTTCCGGGCTGATCACCGAATAGACGGCGTGCTCGAACATGACGACGCGGTTGGCCGCGGCCAGCGCCACCGCGCCGCCCGAGCCGCCTTCGCCGACGATGCAGGCGACGAAGGGCACGCGCAGGTCGAGGCAGCAGTCGATGGCCCGCGCGATCGCCTCGGACTGGCCGCGCTCCTCGGCGCCGACGCCGGGATAGGCGCCCGGGGTGTCGACGAAGGTGACCACCGGCAGGCGGAAGCGCTCGGCGAGGCGCATCAGCCGGATCGCCTTGCGATAGCCCTCGGGCCTGGCCATGCCGAAATTGTGCTTGACCCGGCCGTCGGTGCCGCGCCCCTTCTCGTGGCCGATCACCATCACCGTGCGGCCGCGGAAGCGGCCCAACCCGCCGCCGATGGCGGCATCGTCGGCGAAGGCGCGGTCGCCGGCGAGCGGCGTGAAATCCTCGATCAGCTGGGCGACGTAGTCGGCGAAATGCGGCCGGTCCTGGTGGCGCGCGACCAGCGTCTTCTGCCACGGCGTCAGCTTGCCGTAGATGGCGTCGAGCTGGCTCTCGGCCTTGGCCTCGAGCCGCGCCAGCTCGTCGGCGATGTCGGCGTTGCCGGCCTCGACCAGGGCGCGCAGCTCCCTGATCTTGCCTTCGAGCTCGGCGATCGGCTTCTCGAAGTCGAGGTAGTTGTTCATCGCCGCCCGGCGCCGCCCCTCATCCGCCGGCGATCATCTCGGCCTGGCGCACCAGCGCCTCGGCCTGGCGGATCGAGGCGATGTCGATCAGGCGGCCGTCGAGCGCCACCGCGCCCTTGCCGGCGGCCTGCGCCTCGGCCATCGCCGCGAGGATGCGGCGGGCCTTGGCCACCTCGGCCGCCGACGGCGTGAACAGCTCGTTGGCGAGCGCGATCTGCGAGGGATGGATCGCCCACTTGCCCTCGCAGCCGAGCACGGCGGCGCGGTTGGCCTGGGCGCGGAAGCCGTCCGCGTCGGAGAAGTCGCCGAACGGGCCGTCGATCGGGCGCAGGCCGTTGGCGCGCGCCGCAACCACCAGGCGCGCGATCGCGTAATGCCACATGTCGCCCCAATGATACTGGCGCGCGCCGTCGTCGCCCTTGTCGGTGAGCACGCCGTACATCGGGTTGGGCCCGCCGATGCCGACGGTGCGGGCGCGGGTCGAGGCGGCGTAGTCGGCGACGCCGAAATGCAGGCTTTCGAGGCGCGGGCTCGCTGACGCGATCTCGTCGATGTTCTGCATGCCGAGCGCGGTCTCGATGATGATCTCGATGCCGATGCGGCGCCTGATGCCCCTGGCCTGCTCGATCTGGCTGAGCAGCATGTCAACGGCATAGACATCGGCGGCGGTGCCGACCTTGGGGATCATCACCAGGTCGAGCTTGTGCCCGACCTGCTCGACCACGTCGACGACATCGCGGTACATGTAATGCGTGTCGAGGCCGTTGATGCGCACCGACAGGCTCTTGCCCTTCCAGTCGATGTCGTTGATCGCGGCGATCACGTTGCGCCGCGCCTGCTCCTTGTCGTCGGGCGCGACGGCGTCCTCGAGGTCGAGGAAGACCACGTCGGCGGCCGACGCGGCGGCCTTCTCGAACAGCTTGGGATCGCTCCCCGGCACCGCGAGCTCGCAGCGGTTGAGGCGCGCGCGCGCCGGCTGCACGGTCTTGAAGCTCATCGGTATTTCCGCTCCATGCTGGCACACCTCCGGCGATGCGCCATGGGCGCTCGGGGCGCGGTCGCGGGATATCCCATGCGGCCGGTCGCGAGTCAACCTCCCGCCGCGGACGGCGCCTTGGCCGCCTTGCGGGCGAGCGGATGGCGCCGCACCGTCGCCTTGAGGCGATCCTCGAGCACGTGGGTGTAGATCTGCGTCGTGGTGATGTCGGCATGGCCGAGCATCTGCTGCACCGCGCGCAAATCGGCGCCGTCGGCCAGCAGGTGGGTGGCGAAGGCGTGGCGCAGCACGTGCGGCGACACCTTGGCGGCCGGCAGGCCGGCCAGCGCCGCCTGCTCCTTGAGCAGCTGCCCGAAGCGCTGGCGCGTCAGGTGGCCCTCGGCGCCGCGCGAGGGAAAGAGCCAGCGCGAGGCCTTGCGCCGGCCGAGGAAATGCGGCCGCACCTCGAGATAGGCGGCGAGCGCCGCCCGCGCCGGCTCGCCCAGCGGCACCAGCCGCTCCCTGTCGCCCTTGCCGCGTACGACCAGGAAGCGCTCCTCATGGCGCAACAGCGGCCAGGGCAGGCGCACCAGCTCGGAGACGCGCAGGCCCGCGGCATAGAGAATCTCGAGCAGCGCGCTGAGGCGCCGGCCCTCGGGATCGTCGCGGGCGCGCGCCGCCGCGAGCAGGCGGTCGACGTCGCCTTCGGCCAGGATCTTCGGCAGCGGCCGGCGCCGGCGCGGCGCGTCGAGCACCGCCGCCGGATCGTCGGCGCGCAGGCCCTCGGCGACAAGGAAGCGGTAGAACTGGCGCAGGCTGGAGAGGCGCCGCGCCGCCGTGCCGGCGGCGAAGCCGGCATCGGCAAGGCGCTTGAGATAGGCGCGCAGCGCCGCGCTGTCGGCGGCGGCGATGTCGGCGCCGCGCGCGGCCAGGAAGGCGGCCAAGTCGGCGAGATCGCGGCGGTAGGAATCGAGCGTGTTGCGCGCCGCGCCGCGCTCGGCCGCCATCATTTCGAGGAAGCTCTCGACCTGGCGCGACGGCCGCGGCCGCATCGCCGCTAAAGCCCCCGCGCCAGCGCCGCCTCGACAGCGATGCGCCGCGCGTCGCGCTCGAGGCCGACACGGCGCAGCGCCGCCACGGCGGCAGCGAGGGTGCCGATTCCGGCTCGCTCGGCACCGCCCTCCCCCAGCGCGAGGAGCGCCAGCAGCACCGTCTCGCCGCGGGCACCGGCGGCGACCGCACGCGGCAGGCCGAGCAGCGCCGCCGGCGCGACGCCGTTCTCGTCGGCGCGCAAGGCATAGACGTCCTCCCAGCGCGCCGCCGCGGGTGGCGCGCCAAGCGCCTCGCCGAGCGCCATGACAAAGAGCGCCGCGTCGCGGCGCGCCGGGTCGTCCTTGTCGCGCCCGCGCAGCGCCGCCTGCCAGCGCTCGTAAAGGGTGTCGTTCCAGCCGGCATCGGCAATGCCCGCGACCATCGCCAGCGGCCACGCCGCCGCCACGGCGGCCGCCGCCTCGTCCGATTCGGCCGTCGCCGCCCTGAGCGCCTGCCACCATTCGGCCGCGCGCGCCTCCTCGGCGGCGGCGACCAGCGCGCGCAGGATGTCGGCGGCGAACGGCATCAGTTCGGGCGACGGGGCGAGCGCGCGCAGCGCCGCCAGATTGGCCCGCGCCGCCGTCGCATAGAGGCCACGGTCGCGGCCCAGCGCGAGCGCGCGGCGCAAGGCTTCGGCGCGCGCCGCCGGCTCGGTCTTCGCCGCCACGGTCTGAAAGTGCCAGGCCGCGGCGCGCGCGCCGGAAATCCTGTCGGCGCTCTCGCGTCGCTCGGCCTCGGAGAATTCGGTCGCCGCGTAAAGGCGCGCCAGGTCGGCGGTCGGCAGCGCGCCTGCGGCCTCGGCGCGCTCGGCGGCGGCGAGGCGCTGCTCGGGACTGGCGCCGGGCAGCGCGGCGATCGCCGCCAGCGCCGCCGGCGAGGCATCGGCCGGCGGGCCGGCGGGCAGCGCCGCCGCGGTCTCGCGCAGCAGCGCGACGTGAAGGGCCGTCGGCTGCGCCAGCTTGTCGAGGCGCGGCTTGGCGCCGGCGAGCAGGGCCGTGGCCAGGGTCAGGAACGGCGCGTCGTCGACGCCCTGGTCGCGCAGCAGCGACAACGCCAGATGGGCCTCGGCGGTCTCCTTGGCGCGCGCGCGGCAAAGCACCGAGGATTTCAGCCACTCGGGGTCCTGGGAAACGCGCAGCATGCGTTGCGCAGCGGTGCAGGCATCGCCGGGGCGATCGGCCAGCCAGGCGGCGTCGACGACGACGCGCTGCAGCGCCGGATCGAGCGGCTCAGCCGGCGCGAGGCGCGCCAGCTCGGCCGCCGCCGCGGTCCGGCCGCTCGCCAGCAGGCGCTCGGCGCGCAACGCCAGGAGGCTGCGCCCGCCCCCCGGGCCTTCCGGCACCTCGGCGGCGCTGAGGAGCAGCCGGCGCGCCAGCTCGCCGGCCGCTGGCGAGGGCGCCGCCGGCAGCAGCGCGATCAGCTGCTCGACCGTGCTGCGGCGCGAGCCGCGCCAGACATCGATGCCGAGGCCGCCGCCGCCTTCGGCGAGGGTGCCGAGAGAATCGGGATCGAGCGGCTTGAGCGGGCTGATCACCACGCCGCCGGCATCGACGGGCCGGCCCTCGCGCGGGGCGGCGGGCGGCGGTGCCGGCGCCTCGCGCCCGCCGGGCACCAGCGGCACCGGCTGCGCCGCCACGGGCGCCGCCGCGAGCAAACAGGCGACGGCGAGCGCGCCGAGAGCCCGGCTACTTGCCGATCTTTTCATTCGGGATCGCCTTTTCGACGCGAGTCGATGGCGGCGGAATGTCCCAGGTGGCGAGGAAGACGAGGCTGCCGACGACGACGACGGCAAGCACGACGAGGAGAACGAGGAGGAAGCGTGTCATCGCAACGGACGTCAAGTGGCGAGAGGTGAAAGCGGAAGACGAAGCGGCGCGTTCCCCGATTCGACCGGGCGCCGGCCGGCCCCCTGCCGCCCACAAGTCCGCGCCGCAACTGCCGGACTGCAAAAGTGGCCAAGGTCGAGTATCTTATCGGCCGCCGCCGCGGCGTGCAATCGAGCCGCGCCGGATCGTTGTGTACGCGACAGAAGCCAAGGCATGCAGGCCACCGAATCGAAAATCGCCGACGCGGCCGCGCTCGGCCTCGACCGCAGCGTCGTGCTGGTCGGCCTGATGGGCGCCGGCAAGACCACCATCGGCCGCCGCCTGGCGGCGCGGCTCGGCCTGCCGTTCGTCGACGCCGACAGCGAGATCGAGGCGGCGGCCGGCTCGACCATCACCGAGATTTTCGAGCGCCACGGCGAGGCGGCCTTCCGCGACGGCGAGCGGCGCGTCATCGCCCGCCTGCTCGAGGGCTCGCCCAAGGTGCTGGCCACCGGCGGCGGCGCCTTCATGAACGCCGAGACGCGCGCGGCCATCCGCGCCCGCGGCATCTCGGTCTGGCTCAAGGCCGAGCTCGACGTGCTGGTCCGGCGCTGCGCGCG
>CAYTWJ010000173.1:0-7254 GCA_964442055.1 uncultured Rhodospirillaceae bacterium
TAGGCGCCGAACGGATAGGTCATGTTCGGCGGGTCGTAGTAGTTGACCGCCTCGAGGCCGGGCTCCATGCCCTGGGGCAGGTTGTTGTAGGCCGCCCAGGCGACCTCCTTCATCGTCTTGGCCTTTTCCGGCAGGCCCTTCACCCGGAAGCGGTCGACGTCCCATTCGAGATCGCCTTCGGCGACCTCGAGCAGGTGCGCGGCGATCTTGCGCGCCTTCGCCTTGATCTTGCGGGCGGCCATGGCGGTGGCCGCGCCCGCCACCGGCGTCGAGCGCGAGCCGTAGGTGCCGAGGCCGTAGGGCGCGGTGTCGGTGTTGCCCTCCTCGATCGTGATGTCGTCGGCCGGGATGCCGAGCTCGCTGGCGATGATCTGGGCGTAGGTCGTCTCGTGGCCCTGGCCTTGCGTCTTCGTGCCCATGCGGGCGATCGCCGCACCGGTCGGGTGGACGCGGATCTCCGCCGAATCGAACATGCCGATGCCGAGGATGTCGCAGTTGCGGGTCGGCCCGGCGCCGACGATCTCGGTGAAGAAGGCGACGCCGATGCCCATCAGCTCGCGCGTCTCGCCGCGGGCGAAGGCCTCGCGCTTGCGCCGCTGCTCCTCGCGCAGCTGGCGGTAGTCGACGGCGTCCATCACCTTCTGCAGGGCCGGGTGATAGTTGCCGGAATCGTATTCCCAGCCGAGCGCCGAGCGGTACGGGAACTGCTCGGCCCGGATCAGGTTCTTGAGCCGCAGCTCCGCGGGATCCATGCCGAGCTTGTGGGCGAGGATGTCGACGATCCGCTCGATGCAATAGGCCGCCTCGGTGACGCGGAACGAGCAGCGGTAGGCGACGCCGCCGGGTGCCTTGTTGGTGTAGACCCCGTCGACCTGCACGTGGGCGACGGGGACGTCGTAGGACCCGGTCACGATATTGAAGAACCCGGCCGGCCATTTCGAGGGGTCGGCGCAGGAATCGAACCCGCCGTGGTCGGCGACGGTATGCACGCGCAGGCCGAGAATCCTGCCGTCCTTGGTCGCCGCCAGCTCGGCGGTCATGTGGTAGTCGCGGGCGAAGGCCGTCGCGGTCAGGTTCTCGATGCGGTCCTCGACCCATTTCACCGGCACGCCGAGGACGATCGAGGCGACGATCGCGCAGACATAGCCCGGATAGACGCCGACCTTGTTGCCGAAACCGCCGCCGATGTCCGGAGCGATGACGTGTATCTTGTGCTCGGGGATGCCCGACAGCAGCGCGGCGACGGTGCGCACCACGTGCGGCGCCTGGAAGGTGCCCCACACGGTGAGCTCGCCCTTGACCTTGTCCATCGAGGCGACGCAGGCGCAGGTCTCGAGCGGCGTCGGATGCGTGCGCTGGTAGGAGATCAGCTCCTGCACCGTCACCGGGGCGGTGCGGAAGACCTCGTCGGTCTTCGCCTTGTCGCCGATCTCCCACGAGAAGATATGATTCCAGTGGCGGCGCTTGCCGTGCGCGCCCTCGGTCTTGTCCTTGATGTCCTCGCGCAGGACCGGCGCATCGGCGGCCATCGCCCGCAAGGGATCGACCAGCGGCGGCAGCTCCTCGTACTCGACCTCGACCAGATCGGCGGCGTCGGCCGCGACGTAGCGGTCGTCGGCGACGACGAAGGCCACTTCCTGGTTCTGGAATAGCACCTTCTCCTCGGCCAGCACCGCCTGCACGTCGCCGGCGAGGGTCGGCATGTAGTGCAGCTTGAGCGGCTTGAGGTCGGCGGCGGTGAGTACCGCCCGCACCCCGGGCAGGGCGCGCGCCCGCGCGGTGTCGATCTGCTTGATTCGCGCGTGCGCGTAGGGCGAGCGGACGAAGTCGCCGAACAGCATCCCGGGCAGCTTGATGTCGTCGACGTAGTTGCCCTTGCCCTGGATGAAGCGCTGGTCCTCGGCGCGGCGCCGCGAGCAGCCCAGGCCCTGCAGGCGCGCCTCGCGCTGTTCGCGGGTGGGGGTCTGGTCGTTCATTCCGCCGCCTCCTTCTGCGCCTTGCCGCCGAGCTTCTCGGCGGCGTAGCGGATCGCCTTGACGATGTTCTGATAGCCGGTGCAGCGGCAGAGATTGCCGGAAATGCCCCAGCGAATCTGCTCATCGGTCGGGTTCGGGTTCTCCTTGAGCAGCCGGTAGGCGCGCACGATCATGCCCGGCGTGCAGTAGCCGCATTGCAGGCCGTGCATCTCGCGGAAGCCTTCCTGGAGCGCGTGCAGCGTGCCGTCGGGGGCCGCCACCCCTTCGACGGTGAGCATGTCCCCGCCGTTGGCCTGCACTGCGAACAGGGTGCAGGCCTTCACTGACTTGCCGTCGAGATCGACGGTGCAGGCGCCGCAATGCGACGTGTCGCAGCCGATATGCGGTCCGGTGAGGTTGAGCTGCTCGCGCAGGAAGTGGATGAGCAGAGTGCGCGGCTCGACCAGCGCTTCGACCGGGCGGCCGTTGACGGTCAACCTGATATGCGTCTTCGACATGATCCTCTCCCGCGACCCGTCAGGCGGCACGCGCCTTGGCGCGCAGGATGGCGCGCCGCACCATCACCCCGGCCATCTTGCGCCGGTATTCGGCCGGTCCGCGTGCGTCCGAGCTCGGTTTGGCGATCGCCTCGGCCGCCGCGACGGCCCGCGCCACCGCGGCCTCGTCGATCGCCGTGCCGACCAGGGCCGCCGCCGATTCGGCGGCGAGCAAGGGCGTATCGGCCACGTTGGTCAGGCCGACCGCGGCGGCGGTGCAACGCCCCCCCTTGACCGTCAGCACCACCGCCGCGGCGGCCGTCGCGTAGTCGCCGACCTTGCGCTTGAGCTTCTCGTAGGCCCAGCCATGGCCGGCCGCGGGCGCCGGAATGCGCAGCGCGACGACGATTTCCGCCGGCGCCAGCGCGGTCGCGTAGGCGCCCTTGTAGAAATCGCGCGCCTTGACGGTGCGCTCGCCGGTGCGCCCGGCCACGCGATAGGACGCATCGAGGCACAGCATCAGCGCCGGCATGTCGTTGCCCGGGTCGCCGTTGGCGACGTTGCCGCCGAGCGTCCCGACGTAGCGGACCTGGGGGTCGGCGATCAGCAGCGCGGCCTCGCGCAGGATCGGGATGCGGCCGGCCAGGAGGTCCGAGGCGATCAACTCGTGCTGGGTGGTCATCGCGCCGATGACGATCTCGCCGCCCTCCTCGCGGACCCCCTTCAGCTCCTTGATGCCGGCCAGGTCGACGAGATGGTCCGGCCGGGCCATGCGCAGTTTCATCATCGGAATGAGGCTGTGCCCGCCGGCGAGCGGACGGGCTTCTTCGCCAAGATCGGCGAGAAGCGCCACCGCTTCGCGTACCGACGCGGGGCGGTGATAGTCGAAGGTTCCCGGGATCACTGACGGTCCTCCCTTGTTGCTGCGCGGCGCTTTTTCGCCGCAGCACATGTTGCGGCGCAACACGCAGGGTGCGCCGCTGGCCGTGCTTTTCGTCAGAGATTCGCAGTCGCGACTGGGGGTGCCAAGCCCGCCGGCACTAGAAGGGAAGGCGGTTCACGAAACGCCATCCATGCAGCACGAAATGCGTAAGTGTACCTGACCTATTCGGCCGCGGCGCTCGCTCGGCGTCCGAGAAGTGCCTTCAGGCTTCCTATCCGGCCCCTGCTGACAGGGACATTGCGCGGCGCAGCGCCGCCAAGCTCGAGGACGCCGTTGTCGCGAACCTTCCGGAACGTCGTTACGTGATCGACGTTGACGATATGGCTGCGGTGCACCCGCAGGAACCGGGACGGATCGAGCCTTTCTTCGACCTCGCTGATCGACAGCGAGCAGAAAAGATCGGCCAGGCCGTCGAACACGTAGGTGTAATGGGCGTTGGCGTGAACGGCGACGATGTCCTCGGCGGCAATCCATTGCACCGCCCCCGCCCGCGCGATCGGGATGCGTTCGCCGCGTCTGCGGCGCCAAGGCGGCTCGTCCGTCCCGGGCGCCTCCGAACCGTTCGCCGGCTGGATTCCCGCCGCACCGAGGTCGGCAAGCCCGGACGACGACGCCTCCACGGCCGCCGCTCGTGCTTCCTGCGTTTGCGCTGTTACCAGGCGCTCGGGCACCAGGGCCAGCAGGAAGACCCCGGATACGACGAAGGCGACGACAGCGACGACCGTCGCCAGCAGGTCGGTCGACAGCGCCGCCGACGGCATCGGCGCGCCGGCGTCGAGCGGAAAGGCGGTGAGCCCCGCCATTGCGGTATAGTGCATCCCCGAAATGGCGATGCCGAGCGCCGTCGCCGCGACGATGAGCGGCGGATGGCGGCGCGAGACGAAGCAGAGCCAGAGCGCCAGCGCCGACGCGGCGATACCGATGGCCACGCTCGCCATGACGAAGGGCAGCGCGTGCTCGAGGTGCAGGCTCGCGTGCAGCGCCGCCATGCCGATGTAATGCATCGAGGCGATGCCTACACCCATGAAGGTGCCGGCCGACGCGATCCGCCAGAAGGCCGGCGCGCCCAAACTGGCCGCCACCACCGCCACGCCGACGACGATGATGCAGACCAGCATGGACAGCAAGGTGGGGAAGACGAGGTAATCGACCGGCCCCGGCAAGCGCGCCGCGAGCATGGCGATGAAATGCATGGCCCAGATGCCGACACCGAGCGACAGCGCCGCGCCGGCCAGGAGGCGGCGCCGGCCGGCCCCCGGGCCGGTGGCGAAACGCAACGCCAAGCTCAGGCCGACGTAGCTTCCCTGGATCGCCACGGCGAGAGAAAGGGCGACCAACCACGGTCCGTGGCTGATCGGCATGGCGCGTCCTCCCTGTGCGTCCTTAAGGACCTTAAGCTGATCATTATCCAGGATCGGGGCCGCCCGGGGCAAGCGAATCCGCCGTCAAGAGCCGATCGCCCTCGACGCCCGCTCGTTCTCCACACGAGCGACGAAGCGGAAATCGCGGCCGCGCGTCGGGTCGGGCCACGGCCGCGATCATTGCTGCAAGAAAAGCCGGACCTCCTCAAGGAAGCGCTGATGGGCCGGCTCCTGCTCCAAGAAGAGGTGATTACGCCCCGGCAGGGCGACGAAGCGGGCGCCCGGGATGTCGGCCGCCATGGCGCGGCCGAATTCGAATGGCGCGATCAAGTCCTCGCGGGCGTGCATCACAAGCGTCGGAACCGCGACCTTCGGTAGCAACGCCTCGACATCGATCTCGCCGACCGCCTGCCGGAAACGCACGGCGTTTTCCGGCGAGATGCAGACCCGTTGCAGCTCGTTGAACCAGTCGAACTGTTCGCGCGTGCCGTCAGGAATGAACTGGGATGTGAACAGCTGGCGGAAGGCCGGGTTGGCGGTACCCCAGCCTTGGCGAATCAGGGTCATCATGGCCTGCGTTCGCTCGGTTTCGGCCCCCGATCGCTTCAGGGGCCCTTTGGCGAAGCCCCCGTAAAGCACAAGGTGCGACACGCGCGCGGGATGCCGAACCGCATAGGCGATCGAGACCGCACACCCCTGCGAAATCCCCAGCAGCGGAAAGCGCTCGAGCCCGGCCGCGTCGACGACGGTCTCAAGATCGTTGACGAAAGCGTCGAACGAAATGTCCTCGACTTCCCAGTCGGACAGGCCGTTGCCCCGCGCATCGTAGCGGAGCAAAGTGTGTCCTCCGGCCAGATCGACGAGCAAGTGCCGCCAGATCGGGCTCTCCCAGTCGTATTCGAGATGGTTCATCCAGTTTGCGGTCTTGACCAGCGGCGGTCCGGCGCCGGCGGTCGCGTAGGCCAGCCGTACGCCGTCCTTGGCCCGGCAGAACGCGATCCGCTGCTGCGGCGCCACGCTGCGCGCCGGTTCGGCCGCGCCGCGCTGTTCGTCTTCGCGAACAAGGACGGCGTAGATGCCGATCGGCCGCGCGATGTTTTTCAACCGCTGCGACCCCAGGCTCCTGAAGGCGAGGTCGAGCTTCCCGTCCACCTGGTCGTAGGCCTGCTGCGAGATGCAGATGCCGCCGGGCTCGGCCATGCCCTCCAGGCGCGCCGCGATGTTGACGCCATCGCCATAGATATCGTCGCCGTCGACGATCACGTCGCCCAGATGCACGCCTGCGCGGAAAACGATCCGCCGGTCGGCGCGGATCGGCGCGTTTCGGGCGCGCATGCCGGCCTGGATCTCGTGCGTGCACCGGATGGCATCGACCACGCTGGCAAACTCGGCAAGCATCCCGTCGCCCATCAGCTTCACGACGCGGCCGTGATACCGGCCGATAGCCGGGAGGATCAATTCGGCTCGATGCTTCTGCAGCGCATCGAGCGTTCCGGCTTCATCGACGCCCATGAGCTGACTGAAGCCGACCACGTCGGCCGCCATGATGGCTGACAGCTTGCGCTCCATCCCATGCTCCCCAGTCAGGCCCGGATAAGCGATCCTCATTTGGTTGGGGTCGAGTGAACGAGAGACTTGAGGAATTGCCAGCATACTACGCGCCGCTCGATGCTCGCCAGACAGCCCGCCGGCCAGGTTCGCGCCGGCACCTTGCGGCCGCTGGCAAAGCCGTTGCCGCGGCAAAATTCCGGATCGCCGCGGCGGTGGGCGGACGCAGCATTGCCGCTTTGCCGGCGGTGACGTATATCCCCGGGTTCTCGCTCTCGATTCCCGCCAGATCGGTTGACCATGCCCCACCCCATCGATCCGCACCGCCACGAAGCCGCCCCGGTCGACATCCATGCCCACTGGTACCCCCGCGCGTTCCTCGATCTCCTGGCCGCCGAAGGCCCCAAACACGGCCTCGAATGGCGCGACGTTCCCGGCAAGGGCCCGCGATTCAAGGTCGGCCACCTGATGACCGGCCCGACCGGGCCGCAATTCACCGACCTCGACGCGCGGCTCGCCGCGATGGACGCGCAGGGCGTGCGCGTTCACGCCATGTCGCTGTCGCAGCCGATGATCTATTGGGCGGGGCGGGCGCTCGGCGAGAAGCTCGCCGCCACCTTCAACGAGGCGCTCGCCGAGGCGCATGTGCGCCATCCCGACCGCTTCGTCGGCCTCGCCGCGCTGCCGATGCACGAGCCCGACCTTGCCGTGCGCGAGACCGAACGGGTAGCCCGGCTTCCCGGCATACGCGGCGCCTACGCGGCGACGCGGATCAACGACCGCGACCTCTCGGACCCGGTCTTTTTCCCGGTCTACGAGCGCCTCGAGGCGCTTGGCCTGCCGCTCTTCCTGCACCCGATCTTCGTCATCGACCCGGCGCGGCTTGAGCGCTTCTACCTGACCAACCTGCTCGGCAACCCGTTCGAGACCGCGATCGCCGCCGCGCACCT
>CAYTWJ010000174.1:0-7206 GCA_964442055.1 uncultured Rhodospirillaceae bacterium
GCGGCGATCTCCGCCAGCCGACCGCCACCGCCCGGCGCCGCCAGGCCCGGCAGCTGGCGAGCGACGCCGGTTAGGGCGACGCGCATGGCGGCAAGCGGCTCGCGCAGCTCGTCGGCGATGGCCCGCGCGAACGCCTGCACCGCGCGCCGGCGCTCGCGGCGCAGCAGCTCGGCCTTGTAGTTGAAGATCGTGCCGGCGACGACGACGAACGCGAACACCGGCAGATATTCCGCGACACGCCACCACGGCGGCGGCGCCTCTATCGTGGCGCCGGCGGCGAGCCACGCCAGGCCCGCCCCGAGCGGGGCGATCGCCAGCAGGGCGAGCCAGTCGAGCAGCAGGACGAGGAGGAAGAACGCGACCAGCGCCGACATCATCCATACCGGGCTGAGGTGGTTGGCGATCGCCATATAGGTGAAGAAGAACGGCAGCACGTAGGTGACGCCCGCGTACCAGGCCGGCCTGAGCAGCCGGCGCAGCGGCCGCGGCCAGTGATCCTTGAGCGCGCCGGCGACGCAGACCAGCACGCCGCCGAGCCGCAGCGGCAGGTTCTCGTACTCCTGCGGAAAGAGGTGGCGCCAGATCACGTAATAGAGCGGGAAGCCGATCACGCCGACGACGCCGATCGCCGCGATGTTCGGCTCGATCTGCTCGTAGCCGCGGCGGCTGACCGCCGCCGCCGCGCGCAGGGCGCGGCGCAAGCCCGTGCCGACCGCCGCAACCGGCGTCACGCGTCTCTCCGCGGCTGGGCGCGCGAGAGCGGGAATTCGACCACTTTGTTCTCGAAGCGGTCGGCGATGAGCAGTAGACGCTCCGAGGTGCGTCGCAACTCGTCGAGAACGGCCTTGTCCCAGAGGTCGATCTGCAGCAGCAGGTGCGCGGCCTGACGCAGATCGCGGATTGCCAGATCGGGCAACATGGGGCGGCTCCCTTGGCAGATCGCCGAGCGGTCGATCCCGTGCGGCGAACGGCCAGATGTTGAAGCCAAACCGGGCCGGATCACAAATTATGGGATTTTGGCGGGCGTTTTTGCCCGTTTTGGGCGAGTCGTTCGGGGGAGCGGCGGCGATCGGGCGCCGGTCGATGCGCGACTCGGGGACGGCGGGCGACGTGTTCCGGGCTTGCGTTGACGCTCGCCGCCCCGGCGCCTATTTTCCGCCCCACCGCGCGTGCCCGTAGCTCAGCCGGTAGAGCATCTGACTTTTAATCAGGAGGTCGCTGGTTCGAATCCAGCCGGGCACACCATTCGCCGCATGACGGCGAATGGCCAACCGCCCGCGCCGCCGCTCAGCGCGGGCCGCGGTGCATCAGGTCGACGCGCAGCTCCTCCTCGAGCACGCGCGTGTCGCTGCGCAGGCCGTTGACGTCGCGGCGCAGCGCGCGGGTCTCCTCGAGCTGCGCCTCGAGCAGCTCGACCAGCTGGCGGAAGCGGAGCGAGAAACGCCAGACCACGATCAACGTCAGCAGGGCGACGACCAACAGCAAATGGGTCGCGCCGAGCGTCGACAGCCAGTTGGCGAACTGCTCCACGTTGTAGGATGCCGAGTCCATCCCTCGCTCCCTCGTCACGCCGCCGCGCCGCGGGGCCCTCGTGCCCCTATATTGGGGGCCGCGACGGTCGCTGCCAAGGCGGATCGGGCGAGGATGGTGTCTTGCCCTCGTCAGACCCTGTTGCTATCATTTCTGCCATGTCGCGAGGATGACCTGTCGTTTCCATCGTAACGACGGATGGATGGTCTCGGCGCGGCAAATCATGGTTAATTTTCTGCTTGCGTTTCGTCTTGGCAGCGCACGGCGGCACCGATGGGAAATCGCGAGTTCGTCCTGCTGTTCATCGTCGTAACGGTGGTTTGCTACCTGTTCACCATCACGGTGCAGGTGGGCCTGCTCGTCAACGAGCGGCTGAATTTGCGGCGCGAGCCGTCGCAGACCATCTTCCGCGGGTTCTGTCAGTGCGCCGGCTTCCTCTGCGCGCTGCTGGGCATGATCTATCGTGCCCGCGAGCTCTATGCCGTCGCGCTCGCCTTTCTCGCGCTCGGCCTGCTGCTCTCGCTCGACAAGCCGCCGCCGCTGCCGGATTGGGCGGAAAAGCCGCTACTGCTGCTGATGGCCTTCAGCATCAGCCTGATGTTCATCCAGCTTGCGCCGTACCGCTAGCGGCGTGGCCGCGCGATCGACACGGCGGCCATGTCAATTGCCGCCGTCTTCCGGGTGTCGGCCGCGGCGAACGACGCGATCCTCGAGCTCATGGATTTGCTGCGAGAAGCGCGCGGCGCCCTGCGGGTCGTAGTCGGAGCCCTCGCGATCGAGCAGGAGCATCAAGACCCGCGCTCCCAGCAGCCACCAGGCAAGCGATATCAGCCCGATGAACCAGTCGCCCAGGAATTGGACGACGGTGAGGATGCCGCGAGCCAGCGCGTGGAAGCCAAGGAAATTCGATGCCGTGATCGCGCCGAGGATGGTCAAGTCGCCGGTGAAATAGGCGATGGTCTCGAACCAGCCGTTACGCGACGGATTGTAGATCATGGCGATGTCGCTCGTGCGCTTGGCGGCTGCGGGGCCGCATTCGAGCTTCACCCGGGCGGCGATCTGTTCGCGGGCCTCGGAACTCAGCTGATCGCCGGCGTGATCCCGCCAGCGCTTGGCGCCGACACGGAGCTCGCCGTCCGCCGCCCGCAAGTAGGCGCAACCGAACCAGCGGAACGCCGCGCCGTTGTCGCGGTGAACGCCAAGACCCTTGGCATAGAGCAGGCCGACGTAATACTGCGCTACGGCGTCGCCTTCTTCGGCGAGCGGCTTGAATTCGGCGAGCGCGCGCGCGTGATCGCCGCGCTCATAGGCGCTCACCGCCGTGGCGCGGTCGGCCAAGGCTGCGGCGGGCATCGCGAACATCGCCAGGACGGCGACAATGAGGAGGCGTTTCATGCCGCGCCGGATGGCTAACGAGAATGGTTAACCCGATCGGTCGAAGTAGCTGAATTTTATCAGAAAAAACAGCTGCGCGCGCGGCTTTTTTCGGCGTCGCGTGTTCTTGCCCGAAAGGAGGACCAGGGGCAGGCACCGGCGCCCTCGACCACCGGCTAACCCAATGAACGGACAATCAGGTTGATCGCGCCAATGACCGAGAGCAGCAGCAGAAACCCGAAGCCGACCATGGTCGCCACGTTCGGGCCGGTCAGCAGCGGCCGCCGCGCCTTCTCGGCGCGCAGCCTGTCGGGCGAGCGGCGCTCGCGCCCTGCCAGGACGACGACATAGTAGCGGCTGGCGCCGAGGGAGAGCGTGCGGCGGATATCGACCGGGTGCCGGGCCGGGCGCAGGGCGTCATCCAGCCCTTCAAGCTGGCGCGGCGTGAGCGAACGCGCAATATCTTCGGGCAGGCGCCGCAACATCCCTTCGATGACGGCGGAATGGGGGGACTTGGCCATGGCTGCGCTTTCGGCCTGGTTTCAGCCAGCGACAGTGGACATCACCGGATTGTCGCCGGCAAGCGTTAACAATTTGCCGCCGTGCCGCGGATGCCGCGGCCGGCGCATCCTGGCTGCGGCGGGAGCCTTGGTCCTGGTCGTCGGCCTGCTTTGCTCCGCGTCCGCCGAGGTCGAGCGGGCGGATCTGGCGCTGGTGCTGGCCCTCGACGCCTCGGGCAGCGTCGATGCCGAGGAGTGGCGGCTGCAGGTCGAGGGTTACGCCGCCGCCTTTCGCCATCGCGCGGTGCACGATGCGCTGGCCGCGGCCGGGCCATCGCGCGCGATTGTGGTGACGGTCGTGCAATGGTCCGGCTACGCGATCCAGGCGCGGCCGATCGACTGGACCCGGCTCGACGGCCCGGCAGCGGCGCAAGCGCTGGCCGAGCGCATTGCCACCATGCCGCGCCTCATCTTCGGCGGCGGCACGTCGCTCAGCGGCATCATCGACTACGCGGTGCCGCTGCTCGCCGAGCCGCGTTTCGCACAGGTCCGCCGGGTGCTCGACGTCTCCGGCGACGGCGCCAACCGCAGCGGCCGACCGGCGGCTGCCGCGCGCGACGAGGCGGTTGCCCGCGGCATCGTCATCAACGGCCTGCCGATTTTCGGCGCCGAGCCCGAGCTCGACATCTGGTACCGCGACAACGTGATCGGCGGACCGGGGGCCTTCCTCGTGGTCGCCGAGGACTACCACAGCTTCCGGCAGGCCATTCTCGCCAAGCTGATTCGCGAAATCGCCGCACCAGACGGCGACTGGCCGCGGCGACGGGCCCAACGCCGAGCGGCGGCGAGGCATTGGTTAGCAATCGGTTACCGCTATCGGCTGACCCGGCGGCCAGCTAGCGGCGGGAGTCTTGATTTGACCCGCATTGGCAATCGGGTAACGATTAGTCATTAAGGTTTAGGCAAGCGAGGGGTGAACCGGCGGCCGGCGGAGACGCCAGGGACATGCGATGATTCCTTTGATTGTGACCTCGCTGCTTGGTCTTGCGGCGAGCGCCGGCATGGCTGTGTTCTTCGTGCGCAGCCGCCGCCTCGCCAGCGAGATCGACGCATTGCAGGCCGACGTTCTGTCGCGGCGGGTGTCGCACACGCGGGCGCCACTGCACGCCGTGATCGACGCCATGCCGGCGATGATCAACTACCGCGACCTCAGCGGCCGGTTCCTCTACATGAATGCCTGCCAGGCCGCGCTCTATGGCATCCGCGCCGAGAGCGCCCTCGGCCGCAAGCCCGAAGACCTGCTCGGATCGCAATACAGCGACGCCGCCAAAGCCCTCGACCGCAAGGTGATGGAGAGCGGCGAGGCAAGTCAGCCCACCGTCGAGGACTACAGCGACGCGCATGGCAAGACCCATTCCTTGCTCGTGACCAAGGTGCCGATCAAGGACGAGGGCGGCAACGTCATCTATCTTGCCACCATCGCCCTCGACATCAGCGAGCGCACCCAGGCCGAGCAGGCGCTGATCCGCGCCAACCGCCAGGAAGGGCAGGCCGAGCAGGTATTGCTCGCCGCCAAGGAGGAAACCGAGAAGGCGCAGCTCCGCCTGCGCGAGCAGCAGGAAGAGCTCAGCCAATCCCTTGCGCGCGCCCGCGAGCAGGAGGAGCAGGCCAAGCGCAGCTTCGCCGAGGCGCAACGCAAGGAAGGGGCCGCGGCCGAGGTCTTGTCGCGCGCCAAGATTCAGGAAGACGCGGCGCGTCAGGCGCTGTTGCAGGCGAGGGACCAGGCCGAGCAGGCGCTGACGCGCACGCGCAGCCAGCAGGAGCAGGCCGAGCAGGCCTTCACCCACGCCAAGGACCAGGAGCGGCAGGCGCAGGAGGCCCTTGCCCGCGCCCGCCAGCAGGAGACGGCAGCGCAGCAGGCGCTGGCGCGCGCCAAGGCCGAGGCCGAGGAGGCCTTGCGCCGCGCCGACGGCCGCGAAGGCGAAGCCGAGCAAGCCGTCCTGCGCGCCAAGGAGCAAGCCGAGCGCGCGGCGCTCGAGGCTCGCGAGAAGCAGCAGGCCGCAGAGCGGACGCTTGCCGACATGATCGAGCGCGAGCGCCAGGCCGAGCAGGAGCTGGTCGCGGCGCGCGAGGAGGCGGCGCGCGTGCTCGCCGACACCCGCGATCGGCAGGCCGAGGCGGAGGCCGCGCTGGCGCGGGCGCGCGAGCAGGAAACGGCGGCGACCCAGGCGCTCGAAGAGGCGCAGACCACGGCCGCCGCGGCGCTCAAGCGCGCCCGCCAGCAGGAAACGCGCGCCGCCGAGATCATGGCCCATGCCGACGAGCAGCAGCGGCAGGCGGCGGCCGCTCTCGCGCTCGCCCGCCAGCGCGAGAACGAGGCGGAGGCCTCGCTGCAGCGCGCCCGGGAGGACGAGCAGCTTGCCGAGCAGGCGCTCGCGCGCGCCAAGGAAAAAGAGGAGCAGGCCGAGCTCGCCCTGCTCGTGGCCAACGAACAGGCCGACGCGGCATTGGCCGAGGCCAAGGAACAGGCCGCGGCGACGATCGAGCGCGCCCGCTTGCAGGAGGCCGAGGCGGAGGAGGCCCTGGCAACTGCCAGGCGCGAGGCCGAGGAGGCGGTGAAACGGGCCCAGGCCGAGGCCGAGGCCACGCTTCAGCGCGCGCGCCAGCAGCAACAGCAGGCCGAGGCCGCCCTGGCCCAGGCCAAGGGCCAGGCCGGCGACGAGCTCGCCCGGGTGCGCGAACAGCAGGAGCGGGCCGAGCGTGCTCTGGTTCACGCCCGCGAGCGCGAGGAAGAGGCACAGCGCATCCTGCACCAGGCCCACGAAAGGGCCGAGCAAACCCAGGTGCAGGCCGATGGCGAGGCCGAGGCCGCGCGCCAGCAGCTCGACCAGATCCGCGCCGAGGCCGAGGCGGCAGTCCGCCAGGCGCGCGAGCAGCAGGAGCAGGCCGAGGCGACGCTGGCGCGCATGCGTCAGGAGCAGGCGCGGGCGCAGGCCCAGGCCCAGGCGCAGGAGAAAGAGGCGAAATCGGCGCTGATGCGCGCGAAGGAGGAGCAGGAGAACGCGCTGCGCCGCGCGCGCGAGCAGGAAGAGGCGGCGAAGAGCGCGATCGCCGCCGCCGAGGCGGCGGCGACCACCGCGCTCGCCCAGGCGAAGGCGCAGCAGGCCGAGGCGGAGAATGCCCTGCGCCGGGCGCAGGCGCAGGGCGAGGAGGCCTTGCGGCGGGCCGAACGTCAGGCCGCCGAAGCGCTGGCGCGGGCTCGGCAGGAAGCCGACCAGACCATGGTGCGCGCGCGCCAGCAGGAGGAGCAGGCCGCGCGCGCCTTGCAGCAGGCGAAGGAACGCCAGGAACAGGCCGAGCAGTCGCTGGCCCGAGCCCGCGAACAGGAAGAACACGCCAAGATGGCGCTGGCCAGCGCGGAGGAGCAGGCGCGCCAGGCCGCGCAGCGCGCCGACGGCGAGGTCGAGGATGTCACGCGCCGGCTGGCCGAGACCAAGGCCGATGCCGAGAGGGCGATGCGGCTCTCACGCGAGCGCCAGGAGCAGGCCGAACAGGCATTGGCCCGCGCCCGCGAGCAGGAGGAGCGCGCCAAGCGCACGCTCGCCGACGTCGACGAGCGGGCGCGCCAGGCGCTCGCCCGCGCCCAGGAGCAGGAGCAGCAGGCGGGGGTGATCCTGCAGCGCGCCAAGGCGCAGCAGGAAGAGGCTGAGCTGGCCCTGGTGCGCGCCAAGGAGCAGGAAGCAAAGGCGCTCCGTCAGGCCACCGAGGCTCGCCAATCAGGCGGCGCAGCCAGCAGTGGCGA
>CAYTWJ010000175.1:0-7182 GCA_964442055.1 uncultured Rhodospirillaceae bacterium
ACGTCGCCGCCCGGCTGGAGGCGCTGGCCGAACCCGGCGGCATCAGCGTGTCGCGGGCGGTGTTCGAGAACGTGCGCAACAAACTCGACTTGCGCTTCGAGTTCCGGGGCGAGCACAGGGTCAAGAATATCGCCACGCCCGTCGCGGTTTACCGGGTGGCGCCACCGTCGGCGTCGCAGGTTGCCGCGGGCGCCCGCGCACGCCCGTCGACGCGCCGAACAGGGATCGCGACGGCTACGGCCTTGTTCGCCGTTCTTGCCGCGGGCGCGGGCTACTGGGCGCTCCGGCCCGAGCCTGCGGCGCCGCCGGCTGATCGCCGCGAGGCTCCGGCTCTGCCGGACAAGCCGTCGGTCGCCGTGCTGCCGTTCGCCAATATGAGCGACGACCCGGCGCAGGGGTATTTCAGCGACGGTTTCACCGAAGATCTGATCGTCGATTTGTCGAAGCTGTCCGGCCTGTTCGTCATTGCCCGCCACTCGACCTTCGCCTACAAGGGCCGACCGCCGGATCCGCCGCAAGTGGCGCGCGACCTCGGGATCCGCTACGTCGTCTCCGGCAGCGTGCGCAAGGCCGGCGGGCGCGTGCGCATCAATGCCCAGCTGATCGAGGCCGAGAGCGGCCGCCATCTGTGGGCCGAACGCTACGACCGCGACCACCACGACATCTTCGACCTCCAGGACGACGTCCGGCGGAAAATCGTCGCGGCGCTGGCGGTGAAGATCAGTCCACGCGAGCGCGAGCGTCTGGCCCGCAAACCGACCGACAATCCCGAGGCCTACGACTATTGGGCGCGTGGTCTCGAGCAGCTTGGCCTGTTCACCGAGGCGAGCAATCGCGAGGCGCGGCGCTTGTTCGCGCGCGCCGTCGAGCTCGACCCGAGGTTCGCTCGCGCCTACGGCCAGCTCGCCAACACCTACACCATCGAAGCCGAAATGGGCTGGAGCGCGGCTGCCGCCGAAGCGGTGCGCCTGGCGCTGCCACACGCCTCGCGCGCGGTGGTGCTCGACGACACGCTGCCCGAGGCGCATTTCGTGCTCGGCCGCACCTATCTGTGGGACCGCGAGCACGACAAGGCGTTGACCGCGTTGCGCATGGCGGTCGAGCTCAATCCGAATTTCGCCGATGGCAGCGCCTATCTCGGCCAGGTGCTGATCTATGTCGGTCGCGCCGAGGAAGCGCTGGCGCATATCGAACAGGCGATGCGCCTCAATCCGCACTATCCCTTCTGGTACCTCTATATGCTCGGCCAGGCCCAGTTCATGCTCGGGCGTTTCGACGCCGCCGCGGGAAGCCTGCGCGAAGCCTTGCAGCGCAATCCGGGCTGGCGGCCGTCGCGCTGGTTCCTGGCCGCGGCTTACGGCCATCTCGGCCAGCGCGAGCGCGCCGAATGGGAGCTGTCGGAGTTGGCCATCGAGGGCCAAGCGCCGTCGCTGCGGGCGCTGCGTTCGGCGCTTCCCTATCGCGATCAGGTCTATTTCGATCGCCTGCTCGACGGCCTGCGCAAGGCGGGGGGCGTCGGAGTGATCGCACGCCGCGCCCGCGTCGGAGTCAGCGCTCGGTCAGCTTGAACTCGATGCGGCGGTTGCGCCGGTAGCCGATCTCGTCGTTGCGCTCGTCGATCGGCTGGAACTCGCCGAAGCCGGTGGCGGCGAGGCGCGCCGGCGGCACGCCCTCGGCGATCAGGAACCTGGTGACGGCGAGCGCGCGCGCCGTCGAGAGCTCCCAGTTCGACGGGAAGTGCGCGGTGCGGATCGGCACCCGGTCGGTGTGGCCGTCGACGCGCAGCACCCATTTGAGCTCGGTCGGGATATTCGCCGCGATCTCGAGCAGCGTCGCCGCCAGCTTGGCGAGCTGCGCCCGGCCGGCGTCGTTGAGTTCGGCCGAGCCGGAATCGAACAGCACCTCGGACTGGAAGACGAAGCGGTCGCCGACGATGACGATGTCGCGCCGGTCGCCCAACGCCTCGCGCAGGCGGCCGAAGAACTCCGAGCGGTAGCGCGCCAGCTCCTCGACCTTCTGCGCCAGCGCGAGATTGAGCCGCCGGCCGAGATCGACGATCTGCGCCTGGGATTGGCGGTCCTTGGCCTCGGCGGCCTCGAGCGCCTGCTCGAGCCGGGCGAGCTGCTGGCGCAGCGCGATCAGCTGCTGGTTGAGCAGGTCGACCTGGCTGCGCGCCGCGTCGGAGAGCTTCTTCTCCTCCTCGAGCAGCTCGGCCGCCGAGGTCAGCTTGCCGCCGAGATCGGCGGCCTCGGCCTCGGCCTTGGCCCGGCCGCGCAGCGCCTCGTCGAGCTTGCCTTCGAGGATGACGACGATGCCGCGCGCCTCGGCCAGCCTCTTTTCGGCGTCATCGCCCTTCTGCTGCAGCGCCGCCAGCCGCGTCGCCAGGGTGTCGCGGGCGGCGCCCGATTCCTGCAGCGAGGCCGAAAGCTGCGCCACGTCGAGCCTGAGCTCGGCGTTGGCACGCTTCTCCAGCGCCAGCAGGTCGGAGAGCTCGGCGACCTGGCGGTTGAGCTCGAGCAGCACCTTGTCGCGGCCCGACAGCGCCTGCGCCAGGAAGAACTGCGCCAGCACGAACACCACCAGCACGAAGACGACGACGAGCAGCAGCGTCGACAGCATGTCGACATAGGCCGGCCACGCCTCGGCGGCGTAGCGCGTGGAACGGGCGCGACCGAGGGCCATTGCCGGCTAGCAGGCTGTTGAAAAACACTCTTGCTCACCGTCCCACTTCGACAAGCTCGGTGTGAGGGTAAGCATTATCAAAGACTTGAGCTCATCCTGAGCTCGTGGAGGGGTGAGGTCGAAGACGCGATCGGGATTTTTCAGCATCCTGTTACAGCGCCCGCGGGCGCCCCTCGCGCTGGCGCTCCTCGGCGGCGGCGGCGATGGTCCGCGCCAGCAGCTTGATCTCGGCGCGCATCTCCTCGACCAGGCGGTTGCGCCCCTCGGCCGACTCTTCGAGCAGCCGGGCGACGTAGACGTCGAGGTTGCGCAGGTGCGTGCGGCTGGCCTGGTCGAGGCCGCCGCTCTCGCCCTGGGCGGCGAGCTTGGCCAGCACCGGCTTCAGCTCCATCTGGTGCTCGGCCAGCTTGACCAGGAGCTCCTGCTCGGCGCGCATCTGGTCGGTCAGCGTCGACAGGCGATCGGTGAGCTGGAGCAGCGCCGTGTTGGCGCCCGCGCGGTTCTCCTCGGCCCGGCTCATCGCCCGCTGCAGGTTGTCGAGCCCGTCGGCGGTCTGCTCGAGCAGCGCCTGGACGTAAGCCGGCACCGACTGCTCGCCCTCGGCGGCCGGGCCGACGGCACCGACGCGGGTCATGCCGGCCAGCCAGTCCTCGAGCTCCTTGTAGAAGCGGTTCTGGGCCTGCCCGGCCTGCAGGTCGAGGAAGCCGAGCACGAGCGACCCCGAGAGGCCGAACAGCGACGAGGAGAAGGCCGTGCCCATGCCGGCGAGCGGCGATTCGAGGCCCCGCTTCAAGGTATCGAAGAGCTGGCCGGCATCGCCGGCGCCGCCGACATTGAGGCTGGCGATGGCGCCGCCGACCGCGGTCACCGTTTCGAGCAGGCCCCAGAACGTGCCGAGCAGGCCGAGGAAGATCAGCAGGCCGGTCAGATAGCGCGAAATCTCGCGGCTCTCGTCGAGCCGGGCGCCGATCGAATCGAGGATCGCCCGCGACCCCAGCGCCGACAGCGAGCCCCGGCCGCGGCGCTGTTCCAGCATGGCCGCCATCGGCGCGAGCAGCGCCGGCGGCTCGGGCGGCGCCACGGCGGCCGACTTGCGCGCGTGCTGGTAGGTCTCGAGCCAGGTGATCTCGCTGCCGAGCAGCAGCACCTGGCGGAAACCGTAGCCGACGCCGACCAGCATCACGCCGAGGATCAGGCCGTTGAGCGCCGGGTTGGCCATGAAGGCCCGCTGCGTCGGCTCGAACAAGACCACGGCCAGCGCGCCGACGGCGACGAGAAAGACGATCATGCGGATCAGGAACCGGCGCGGCCGGGTCATCGAATCACCTGCTCCCGTGCGACAAACCGGCGCAAGTTGCCCGCCGATTGTGGCGTTGCCGTGGCGGGTCGCGGCGCGTTCAACGGTCGAGCTTGACGATATCCACCCGCTCGGGCGGCCCGCTATCGCCTGCCGGACCGAGCGCGCGCACGTCGATGCGCGTGCTGCGCACGCCCTTCTCGATCAGGTAGGAGCGCACCGCCAGCGCGCGGCTCAGCGACAGCCGGCGCGCGCCGCTCGCCGCGTCGGCGCCGGTCGCGGTGGCGTAGGCCTTGAGCTGGATGCGGTCCTCGGTCTTCGCCAGCGTCGCCGCCAGGCCGTCGAGCTGCCGCTGCGCCTCCTCGCCCAAGCTGGAACTGCCGCCATCGAAGCGCAAGCTGAGCTCGCCTTCCGGCGCGGCCGCCTTCGCCGGCACTGCGGGCGGCACGGCGGCGACGCGCGGCGGCTCGGCTTTCGCTGCCGGCGCCACGACGGGCGCCGGCGCCGGCTGCGGCTTCGCCGAAGATTGTGGCGGCGGGTTCGGCGCGGATGGCGTCGTCGCCGTCGACGGCGGGGCTGGTGGGGGCGGCGGTGGCGGCGCGGGTGGCGCCGCAGGCGCGGCGGCGGGTGCCGGCGCGGGCGGCTTCGGTGGCGTCGGCGGTTCGGGACGCGGCGGTTCGGCCGCAGCGGCGGGGGCCGTCGGCGGCGCTTCGGCGGGCTTGGCCGTCGCGGCGGCGGACGGCTTCGCCGCGGCGGTGGGCGGCGCTGCTGGCGCCGTCGCCGCGGCCTTTGGCGGTGCGGCGGCGGATGGCTTCTTGGTCGCGCGCTTGGCCGGTTTCTGCGACGGCGGCTTCAGCACGATGCCGCTTTCGCCGATCGGCACGCCCACGCCGCGCGGCCGCTTGAGCACGATGGGTTTGTCGGCGGTCCGCTCGGCGGCATCGCGGCTGGGGGCCGGGCCGGTCTCGATCGCGTCGAGATTCACCTCGACCGAGGGGCGCGCCCCGCCGCCGATGACGGTCGGGCCCTGCTGCGCCTCGGCCGCGGGCACGATCCAAGCGGCGCCGATCAGCGCCGCGACGCAGCCCGCGCGGCCAAACCAGGGGGTGACGCTCATGCGGTGGCGACGATAACCGAGGGGCGCGGGCGGAACAACCGCCTTTAGGCCGAGATGCCCGTCACCTCACGCGGCGCAGCAGATCAGCGAGCGGCGCGTGCAACTTGTCGTTGCCGGCCAGCACGGTTCCCGTGTCGAGCATGCGGTCGCCGCCGTCGAGATCGGTGATGGTGCCGCCGGCCTCGCGCACCAGGACGATGCCGGCCGCCATGTCCCACGGCAGCAGGCCGCGCTCCCAGAAGCCGTCGTAGCGGCCGGCGGCGACATAGGCGAGATCGAGCGCGGCGGCGCCGAAGCGGCGGATGCCGGCGACCTCGGGCATCACCGCGGCGAGCTCGGCGCCGAAGCGCTCGTGGCCCTCGCGGCCGTGGAAGGGGATGCCGGTGGCGACCAGCGCGTCGGTCAGCTGGCTCCGCGCCGAGACGCGCAGCCGCCGTTCGTTGACGAAGGCGCCCTGGCCCTTCTCGGCCCAGAACATTTCGTCCTTGGTCGGGTCGTGCACCACGCCGGCGACCAGCTCGCCGTCGCGCTCGACCGCGATCGAGATGGCGAAATGGGGCAGGCCGTGCAGGAAGTTGGTGGTGCCGTCGAGCGGATCGACCAGCCAGAAATGGCGGCCGTCCCTGGCCGGCACATCGCCGCCCTCCTCGAGGCGGAAGCCGAAATCGGGGCGCGCCTTGGCGAGCTCGTGGCGCAACACCTGCTCGGCGCGCAGGTCGGCGGCGGAGACGAAATCGGCCGGCCCCTTCTTCGACACCTGCAGATGCTCGACCTCGTTGAAGTCGCGCAGCAGGCCGCGTGCCGCCTTGCGGGTGGCGGCGATTATCACGTTGATCAGGGCCGATTTCAGGGCCATCGTCGGCGTGCTTGCGGGCTTGCGGAAAGGGGCCGGAACGTATCAGCTTCACCCAGCCGGTTCAATGCCCCGCGGCTCGATGCCTAGCGGGCGGCGACCGGCGCCACGAAAGGCACGGCATGAGCGCAAGCGCGAGACGGCGGGGGTTGACGGTCGCTTTGCTTGTAGCCGCCGCGGCGTCGAACGCGGCGGCCGAGACCGTCGCCGAGGCGAGGGGCTGGCTGGTCGGCGAATGGATCGGCAATGTCGGCACCGATCAGCGCCTGCGCCGCATGGAGATTCGCGAACTGCGCGAACTGTCGGACGGCCGCTGGCTCGCCGCCGGGGCCTGGGGCTACCTCGACGGCAAGCTCGCGCCGGTGACCATCGCCGGCGAGCGGCGCGACGGCCGCCTCGAGCTCTCGCTGGTCACCGCGCTGAAAAGCCGCGTCACGCTGTCGCCACGCGCCGACCAGGCGCTGGCCGGCAGCTTCGTCCTCAAGAGCGGGCGCGAGGGCGCGGCCGAGCTCTACAAGACGATGAGTTACGTCAGCGACCTGCCGCAGGCCGACGCCGCGGGCCCCGTCGCGGTCAGCCAGCGCTTCGCCGATTTCCGCTTCGCCGACGCCGAGGGCACGGCGCGGCGGCTCTCCGACCTGCGCGGCCGGCCGGTGCTGGCGGTGCGCTGGGAGACCTGGTGCCCCGCCTGCATGCGCGAGATGCTCGACCTCGCGGCCTTGCGCCGGCGCTACGGCGAGGAGGAGTTGGCGATCGTCCTGCTCAGCGCATCGGCGCGCATCGGCCAGTCCTATCTCGACAACAACGGCTTGGCCCTGCGCGGCCACGAGATCAAGGGCGGCTTTCCCAAGGGCCTCGTGATCGGCGTGCCGTTCCACGCCCTGATCGACCGCGACGGCACCCTGATCGCCACCCGCCAGGGGCGCCAGCGCGGCGACCAGCTGGTCGAGCTGCTCGGCCTGCCGCCGCGCTGACGGTTAGCCGGCCTCGGCCCTGGCAATTGCCGCGTTGAAGGCCCTGACCGCCGCCGCCGGGCCGTCCGCGTACGCCCAGACGCCGGCGCTGACGGCGAGGAAATCGGCGCCGGCGGCGACCAGCGGCGCGCAGTTCTCGACGGTGAGGCCGCCGATGGCGACGCAGGGCACCTCCATCAATTCGCTCCTCCAGGCGAGAATCTCCGGCTCGGCGCGGGTCTTGGCTTCCTTGGTGTCGGTCGGGAAGAAGGCGCCGAAG
>CAYTWJ010000176.1:0-7133 GCA_964442055.1 uncultured Rhodospirillaceae bacterium
AGCACACCAAGCCGCCGAAGATCAACCACGACCTGGTGGCCAACGTCTGCGAGCGGCCGGCGGTGATCGCGCGCTGCCCGGTGGCGGCGATCCGGCCGGCGCTGGTCAACGGCAAGCCCTCGCTCGAGGTCGACGAGAAGAAGTGCATCTGCTGCGGCGCCTGCTACCCGCCCTGTCCGCCGATGCAGATCAACGACCCGGTCCACACCAAGCTGGCGATCTGGGTCGGCGGCAAGTACGCCAACGCCCGCTCCAAGCCGACGTTCCACAAGCTGGTCGCCGCCGGGCTGCCCAACAACCCGCCGCGCTGGCCCGAGGTGGCGGCGGTGGTGAAGAAGATCCTGCACACCTACCGCGACAACGCCCGCGACTGGGAGCGGATCGGCGAATGGATCGACCGCATCGGCTGGCCGCGCTTCTTCGAGCTGACCGAGCTGCCCTTCACCAAGCACCACATCGACACCTGGCGCGGCGCGCGCGCCAGCCTCAACGCCTCGACCCACATCCGCTTCTGAGCGGGGCGCAGCGGCAAGAGTTCAGCGGGAAGGAATTGGCGGCGAGATGAAGTTCGGCATCCTGATCAACGAGGGCCCGTTCACCCACCAGGCCTCGGACACCGCCTACCAGTTCGCCAAGGCGGCGCTCGAGAAGGGGCACGAGATCTACCGCGTCTTCCTCTACCACGACGGCGTCTACAACGCGAACAAGCTGTCCGAGCCGCAGGCCGACGACCGCAACCTGGTCAAGCAGTGGTCCGAGCTCGCCGCCCGGCACGGCTTCGAGATGATCGTCTGCATCGCCGCCGGCCTGCGCCGCGGCATCAAGGACAGCGTGCTGGCCTCCGGTTTCGAGATTTCGGGGCTGGGCCAGCTGGTCGATGCCGGCATGCGTGCCGACCGGCTGATGGTGTTCGGCGACTGAGGGAAGAGCATGAGCGACGAAGCGCTGGTCGACGAGATGGCAGCCGAGGACGAGGCGCCGCAGGTCGTCAAGAAGTTCATGTACATCAACCGCAAGGCGCCCTACGGCCGCATCTACGCGCTGGAGATGCTGGAGACGGTGCTGATCTCGGCGGCCTTCGACCAGGACGTCAGCGTGGCGTTCCTCGACGACGGCGTGTTCCAGCTCAAGAAGGGGCACGACACCAAGGCCGTCAACATGAAGAACTTCTCGCCGACTTTCCGCGCCCTCGAGGGCTACGGGGTCGAGAAGCTCTATGTCGAGCGGGAATCGCTCGCCGCGCGCGGCCTGACCGAGGCCGATCTGGTCGTCCCGGTCGAGGTCCTCGACGCGGCCGCGCTCGGCCGGCTGATGGAAGAGCAGGACGTGGTGATCTCGAACTGAGGAACGCGCGATGGCGATGCTGCATACGGTCAACAAGTCGCCCTTCGAGAGCGGCACGCTCGAGAGCTGCCTCAGGCTCGCCCAGCCGGGCAGCGCCGTCCTGCTGATCGAGGACGGCGTCTATGCCGCGCTCGCGGGAACGCGTGCCGCGGAGCAGGTCCGCGCGGCGATGGGGCGGCTGAAATTCTACGCGCTGGGCCCCGATCTCAAGGCGCGCGGCATGGAGCCGGAGCGGCTGATCGAGGGCATCGGCATCGTCGACTACGGCGGCTTCGTCGATCTCGCCGCCGAGCACCGCGCGGTGCAGGCCTGGCTCTGACCGGCCGGGGCGGCGACGCCCGTCGATTGGATCGAAGCAGCCGCGCCGGAACGGTAGGCGGCCAGTTGAAGTGCGAAGGGAGAAGGCGTCATGGCATACCAGGTGAACAGCCACAGCGTCGAGGCCGACGAGGAAGGCTACATCACGAACATCAGCGAATGGTCGAAGGAGCTCGCCGGGGTGATCGCGGCGGCCGAGAAGATCGACATGACCGACGAGCACTGGGAGGTGGTGAACTTCCTGCGCGAGTACTACGAGGAGTACCAGATCGCGCCCGCCATCCGCGTCCTGGTCAAGGCGGTGGCCAAGAAGCTCGGCCCCGAGAAGGGCAACAACAAGTACCTCTACAAGCTCTTCCCCTACGGGCCGGCGAAACAGGCCTGCAAGATCGCCGGGCTGCCCAAGCCGACCGGCTGCATCTGAGCCGGCGGCCGTCGCCGAGGGCCGCCGCATGATTTGGCTCGGCGTCGTCTACGCCCTGCTGTTCTACGCCGCCGCGGCGGTGCTGGCTGCCGGCCTGGCCTCCAGGGTCTGGCGCTACGCGCGGGCGCCGGCTCCGCTCAAGATCCCGACCATGCCGGCGCCGCTGAGCCGCGCCGGCGCGGCGTTCCGGCTGGCGCGGGAGATCGCGCTGTTCGAAAGCTTGTTCAAGTCGAACAAGTGGCTGTGGGGCCTCGGCTGGCTCTTCCACGCCGCGCTGCTGGTCGTGCTGCTGCGCCACCTTCGCTACTTCGTCGAGCCGGTCGGGCCCTTCCTGGCGGCGATCCAGCCGTTCGGCGTCCAGGCCGGCTTCGTCATGGCGGCGGCGCTGGCCGGGCTCTGGCTCCGGCGGCTCATGGTCGAGCGCGTGCGCTACATCAGCGCCCCCTCCGACCATCTCATGCTCGCGCTGCTCATCGCCGTCGCCGCCAGCGGCCTGGCGATGAAGCACCTGGCCCGCACCGACATCGTCGCGGTCAAGGCCTTCTGCATCGGCCTCCTGCGGCTCGAGCCGCAGCCGCTGCCGGCCGATCCGGCGCTGCTCGTGCATCTCGGTCTCGTCGCGGCGCTGCTGATCATCTTCCCCTTCAGCAAGCTCCTGCACGCGCCGGGGGTGTTCTTCAGCCCGACGCGCAACCAGGCCGACGACGCGCGCGAGCGCCGGCACCTCGCGCCCTGGGCGGCCCGGCTCGAGGCGGGCAAGCGGCCATGAGCGACACGCAGGCACCGGCCCTGAGCGGCGAGCCGGCGGTCCCGGCGCTCGCGCCCGGCGCGATGGCGCAGAGCCGCCCCTTCGTCGCCGCCGCGCAGCACCAGGAGCCGCTCGGCTTTCCCGGCGCGCTGGTCGAGGACTGGCAGGAGCGGGCGGTCGCCAAGATGGGCGAACTGCTCGGCAAATACCGCTCGCTGCAGGTCTATCTCGACGCCTGCGTCAAATGCGGCGCCTGCACCGACAAGTGCCACTACTTCCTCGGCACCGGCGACCCGCGCAACATGCCGGTGGCGCGCCAGGACCTGATGCGCAAGGTCTACCGCCGCCATTTCACCCTCGCCGGGCGGCTGTTCCCCGGCCTGGTCGGCGCCGCCGACTTCAGCCGCGAGCTGCTCGACGAGTGGTACAGCTATTTCCACCAGTGCTCGCAGTGCCGGCGCTGCTCGGTCTTCTGCCCTTACGGCATCGACACCGCCGAGATCTCGATGGCCGCGCGCGAGATCATGGCCTCGATCGGGCTGGGCCAGAAGTACTCCAACGAGATCATCGGCAAGGTCGAGAAGATCGGCAACAATCTCGGCCTGCCGCGCCCGGCGCTGGCCAACACCCTCGAAGGGCTGGAGGAGGACGTCAAGGACGCCACCGGCGCCGACGTCAAGTTCCCGCTCGACGTCGAGGGCGCCGAGGTGCTCTTGGTGACGCCGTCGGCCGATTTCTTCGCCGAGCCCCATGTCGACGGCCTGATCGGCTACGCCAAGGTGTTCCACCAGGCCGGCATCAGCTGGACGCTCAGCGCCCATGCCTCCGAGGCGGCCAACTTCGCGCTCTTCGTCGGCAACTACGAGCACATGCGCCAGATCGCGCTGCGCATCCGCAAGGCGGCCGAGGAGCTCAAGGTCAAGCGCATCGTCTTCGGCGAATGCGGCCATGCCTGGCGCGTCGCCTACGGCTTCCTCAACACGCTGGCCGGGCCGTTCGACTTCCTCGATCCGCGCTACCCGGTGCCGCAGCATATCTGCGAGGTCACCCACGACCTGATCGGGCGCGGCGCGCTCAAGCTCGACCCGGCCGCCAACGACCACATGACCGTCACCTTCCACGATTCGTGCAACGTGGCGCGGGCGAGCCGCATGGGCGACCGGCCCGGCGGCCAGTTCCACATCCCGCGCGCCGTCATCAAGGCCTGCGTCAACAACTTCGTCGACATGGCGCCCGACACGATCGGCGAGGCCACCTTCTGCTGCGGCGGCGGCGGCGGGCTCCTGACCGACGACCTGATGGACCTGCGCGTCAAGGGCGCGCTGCCGCGCATGCAGGCGCTGAAGCAGGTGGTCGAGGAGCGCGGCGTCACCCACATGGCGGCGATCTGCGCCATCTGCAAGAGCCAGTTCACGAAGGTCCTGCCGGCCTACGGCTTCGAGATGGACATGGTGGTGAGCGCCCATCAGCTGGTCAGCAACGCCATCCAGCTCGGCGCCAAGGAGTGAGGCCGCGCGGCGGCAGGGAGGAGAAGTCGATGGACGCCGTCAAGAACGCCACCACCAAGCTGACCCACCGCCGCTTCCGCGACGGCGACAGCGCCCATCAGCCCTGGCGCGAGCAGATCTTCGTCCAGGACACCTCGTACAAATGCCCGGTCTACGTGCATCGCACGCCGCCCTGCCAGGCGAGCTGCCCGTCGGGCGAGGACATCCGCGGCTGGCTCAACATCGTCCGCGGCAAGGACAAGCCGCCGGCCGGCATGGCCTGGCAGGAATACGCCTTCCGCCGCCTGACCGAGGCCAATCCCTTCCCGGCGATGATGGGCCGGGTCTGCCCGGCGCCCTGCCAGGAGGGATGCAACCGCAACGAGGTCGAGGACTTCGTCGGCATCAACGCGGTCGAGCAGTTCATCGGCGACTGGGCGCTGCAGAACGGCCTCGCCTTTCCGAAGCCCGAGCGCGAGAGCGGCCGGCGCGTCGCCATCATCGGCGGCGGCCCGGCGGGGCTCGCCGCCGCCTACCAGCTCCGGCGCATGGGCCACGGCGCCACGATCTTCGAAGCCAATCCGGCGCTGGGCGGCATGGTGCGCTACGGCATCCCCGGCTATCGCACGCCGCGCGACGTGCTCGACGGCGAGACCCAGCGCATCCTCGATCTCGGCGTCGCGGTGCATCTCGGCACGCGCGTCGGCAGGGACGTGACGCTGGACGAGCTCAGGCGCGACTTCGATGCCGTCTTCGTCGGCGTCGGCGCGCAGTCGGGCCATCCGCTGCCGGTGCCGGGAGCGGACGCGCCCAACTGCGTCAGCGGCGTCGCCTTCCTGCGCGCCTTCAACGACGGGCGGATGCGCTATGTCGGCAACCGCGTCGTCGTGGTCGGCGGCGGCGACACGGCGATGGACGTGGCCGCGGTGGCGCGCCGGCTCGGCCATATCCGCGGCGACTACGCCCTGCCCAGGCCCGAGGCGGCGGTGCTCGGCCAGCTCGAGCACGACGTCGCCACCGTCGCCCAGCGCGAGGGTGCCGAGGTGGTGGTGGCCTACCGCCGCACCGTCGAGGAGATGCCGGCGGCGCGCCACGAGATCGAGGCGGTGACGCGCGAGGGCGTGCACGTCATGGCCTGCGTCGCCCCGGTCGAGGTGCGGCGCGGCGCCGACGGCCGCGCCACCGCGCTGCGGGTGATCAAGGTCGACTGGGTGAAGGGCAAGATGGTGCCGCAGCCGGGGTCGGAATTCGACATCCCCTGCGACCTGGTGGTGTCGGCGCTCGGCCAGGGCGGCGACCTGGCGGGGCTCGAGGCGCTCGATAACGGCAAAGGCCTGATCGGCGCCGACCGCTTCTACCGCGTGCCCGGGCAGGAGCGCACCTATGTCGGCGGCGACATCGTCAAGCCGCACCTGCTCACCACCGCGATCGGCCATGCCCGCATCGCCGCCGAGAGCATCGACCGCCAGCTCGCCGGCGACGAGCCGGGCCGGCGCCCCAAGGTCGACGTCCACCATTTCAACCTGCTCGAGGCGCTGCGCCAGGCCGGCCACGAGCCCGAGGCTTACGACCACCGCCAGGAGCGCGGCACCGACGCGGCCGGCTACGCGGTGCACAATTACGAGGACCGCTCGGCGGCCGAGATCATCCATGCCGACCAGCTCTTCCTCGGCCACTTCCCCTACGTGGCGCGCCACCAGCGCGCCGAGCAGGCGATCGACGCCGGCAACGTGCTCGGCCACTTCGCCGAGCGCATCGCGGGGCTGCCGGAGAAGGAGGCACGGGCCGAGGCCGAGCGCTGCATGAGCTGCGGCATGTGCTTCGAGTGCGACAACTGCGTGATCTTCTGCCCGCAGACCGCGGTGCAGCGCACGCGCAAGAAGGACTACGCCTTCGGCCGCTACGTCTTCACCGACTACACGGAATGCATCGGCTGCCACATCTGCGCCGACGTCTGCCCCACCGGCTACATCCAGATGGGGCTGGGCGAGTAGGGCGATGCGGGCGCGGGCCGCGATCCTCGGCATCTCGCTGGCGCTGCTCGCCGCCTCGGGCGGGCTGCTCGCCGCCGACGGCGTGCCGCGGCCCGTCGTGCCCAAGGCGCAGGGCGAGAAATGCGTCGCCGAGACGGCGGTGATGCGCCGCGACCACATGACCTTCCTCATGCACCAGCGCGACGAGACGGTGCGCGAGGGCCGGCGCGGCGGGCGCTTCAGCCTGGCCGACTGCGTCTCCTGCCACGCCGTCGCCGGGCCCGACCGCCGGCCGGTCGGCTACGACAGCCCGCGGCATTTCTGCCGCAGCTGCCACGACTACGCCGCCGTGCGCGTCGACTGCTTCGAATGCCACAGCGCGCTGCCGGCCGAGCGGGCGGCGCCGGCCAAGGCGGCGGCGCGATGAGCGGCGGCGCGGACATGGTCGACCGGCGCGCCCTGATGGCCGGGGCGGCGGCGCTGGCGCTGGCGCCCGGCGTGTTCCTGTTGCCCGTCGGCGCCGCCGGCGAGCCGGCATCGGCGGCACGACGCTGGGGGCTGCTGATCAATGCCGAGAAGTGCCGCCAGGGCTGCGATGCCTGCGTCAAGGCCTGCGCCGCCGAGAACGGCGTCAGTGGCCGCGGCCGGCCGGAAACCGACGCCCAGTGGATCCGCAAGGTCGCACTGCGCGATCCGGCGACCGGCTGGACCGGCAGCCCGCCGATGATGTGCCAGCACTGCGCCAAGCCGCCCTGCGTCGACGTCTGCCCGACCGGCGCCTCGTTCCGCCGCGCCGACGGCGTCGTGCTGGTCGACAAGCACATCTGCATCGGCTGCCG
>CAYTWJ010000177.1:0-7125 GCA_964442055.1 uncultured Rhodospirillaceae bacterium
ATCCGGCCCCTCACGCCGCATGACGCTGCCCCGCCGAAACGACACGAATCCGGAACGCGCGCCAGCGTTCCATCTCGGAGCGCAGCCAGCGCTCGACCGCGCCGCCGCAGCACACGACCTCCGAGACGCCATAAAAAAAGTCGAGCGGGTCCATCGCCCAGCGCAAAACGCACGAGCCACGACCGCCGGAGCGGACCCAAGCCTCCGGTGTGGCGCGCAGGAGCAGCGGCCGGCACTCGTCGATGGCGCGCTGGTAGTGGTCCCGCCCCAAGATCAGGCCATCGCCATCGAGCAGCCACCAACGGCCAGGGTCATCGGCGAGCCAGGCGACCTGGTCGACCGGCAGCGGGCCGAGGTGCGGCGCCTCGAAGCTGTCGGGGCCAAATAGCGGCAAGAGCCGCGCGACGCGATCGCCGCCCCATCGGAATCGGCCGTCGGCCAGGGGCGTGATCTTGGCCGAGCTCAACTCCGCGAGCTCATAAGCCGCGCCGCCCACTAGGCGACCTCGCGCGCCGGGGCCCTGCCGGCATCACGCACGGGGAGGCGTCGGACCCATTCCCTCAGGTCCTCGGCCGGGATCAGGCTGCGGGTGCCCCGTTTTAGCAGCCGCAGGCGGCCGGCCTTGATCTCAACATAAAGACTTGACCTGCTGATCCCAACCGCCCTGCATGCGTCCCGGACGCTCACACACAACGGCTCCATCTCGCTTCCTCGCTCGGGCTGTTTGCCTAAAAGCGAGGAAACGCCAGCGGACTATGCGAATCAAAACAGAAAAATTCGCATAGGGTCTTGAATCAGCGGCTCGGCCCCGCAAGCCGCGTGAAATACGCCAGCGCGAATTCCCGGTCGGTCTCGAGCAATTCGTGAGCTGCCTTCAACTGCCGATGCAGCGTGTGCCACGCGGCATTCCTCGGATCGCGGGACCGGGCAATCCTGCCGCGGGTGCCCTGGTCTCGAATCAGCCCTCTCCAAGGCCTTTTCCCCGCAAGACAGCGGCACGCCTCGGCCTCGCTCGCCAGCCCTCGCGCTGGCCGACGGTCAGCCCGCGCGCGAAGCCGCTCGGCGACCGCCGCCAGCAGCTCGGCTTCGTTCTCCGGCACTCGCAATGGCTGCCCGTCGGCGCGACGGAAAATCGCCTCACTGACGGCCGCCATCAGCTCGATCTTCCGCTCGTCCGTCCACTTCCTGCGATCTTGGGGCCCGGGGGCACGCTCGATGTGAAGCGCCAGTGCGGCAAGCAGCGTCGAAAGCGAAAAAGGCTCGCGGCGGTTGAACCCGTGCCGCCTCATGTCCGCCAGGAATCGCTTGCCTAGCCGCCGGTGACCGTCGTCCACTGCGCTGCGTCCATAAGGATTGTCCGCCGATGTCGCAGACTGTCCGTCGCGATGCGTGTCTAGCCTACGATCTGGCGGTTGGCAAGGCGCTGTTGTGGGCCAGCCTGGCCGCCGCTGGCGTCGGCAACAGAGCCGCGTGGTAGGCACAGAAAGAGGAATGTTCGGACCCGACGAAGGCCGTCGCTATAGCCGCTTGCCGAGGCCGGCCTGCTTCAGGATTTCGTTTGCGGTATGCCGGCTCTTGATGTTGTGGGGCACCGTGAAATGCCGCCCGTTGATCGGGCTGTACCACCACTCATGGCTGCCCTTGCTCTGCCGCTCGCAATAGCAGCCAGCCTCGCTCAGAAGCGCGCGTAGTGCTCGGTCAAACGTCCCGCCCATTCAGGCGGGCATGCGGACCTTTTCGAGCCGCTCGGCCATGACGTGGATCGGGAGCTCGTTGTTCCCTGCCCAGACGCCATTTAGGCGCAGCAACTCTGGCGCGATCTCCCGGATGTTTTGGACCAGTGCTTCCAGCGTGTCCGCCTCGGTAGCGAGTCCCGGGATATCATCGCTGCTCGCCCACCAAACGCTCGCGTCAGCGTCCCATCGGACTTGAACGACGAACTCGCGCTTTGCCATTTCGATCCCTTCCAGCCGGCCACCCCGACGCCGGACGCGGCCGATTGTCCCCCGCGGACCCCTACTGCGCCATTAATGGCACCCCCTTATGGCCGGATCAAGGCGCGGCGCCACGAGCCTTACGAGCCGCCCGAAATCCGTCAAGCCAGCGCCCGGCAAGTCCCCCACAAGTCCCTAGGCCGGATCGCAAAAAAAAGAGGCCCGCTAAGTCATTGACGTAGCGGGCGAGTCTAACAGGGAGGCTTCACGTCTGGGAGACGTAAAGAACCGGCGCAGCGGGGGCGCCGCACCGGCTCGGCCATCGGGCATCGCGCCCAAAGGCCGTCCGATGTTGCAACGCAACATCGACGATCAAAATATGAGCGCCTGCGAACCAATTGACCATGCCAGTTTGGGCAAGGCGGCTATGCGCCATCGGAATACCTTAATGCCCAGAGCGGCCCGCTGCGCATGACTTGCCGACGGCAGCGGCAATCGCCGTCAAAAACGCCAATCGGCGACGCAGCTTATCAGGTAGTCGCGGAATACGGCGATGCGCTTCGAATGGCGTAGTTCCTCGGGATAGACGAAGTAGGTATCGAAGGCCGGCCCCTCGACCTCGGGCAGAATGCGCACGATCTCCGGATTGCCCTGCACGATGTAGTCGGGCAGGGCGGCGATGCCGAGGCCGCTTTCGACCGCCTGGCGGACGCCGAACATGTTGTTGATGCGCAAGGTCGGGTTGCGCAGCTTCTTGCGCGTCGCCCCCGCCTGCAGGAGCCAGTTCACGTCGGCCAGCGGCGCCGGCACTTCCTCGCCGTAGACGATCAGCCGGTGCCGGTCGATGTCCTCGATCGATTGCGGCGTGCCGTGCTGGCGCAGGTAGTCGGGCGAGGCATAGATGTGGTTGTGGACGGTGAGCAGCTTGCGGTAGACGAGATCGGGCTGCGTCGGCTTCCACATGCGCAGCGCCACGTCGGCCTCGCGCATCGAGAGGTCGAGCTCGCCGTCATCGAGATGTAGCGCCATGGTGACGTCGGGATACTTCTCGATGAAGGCCTTGATCCGCGGCGCGACCCAGATCGAGCCGAAAGCCACGGTCGCGGTCACCTTGAGCTCGCCGGTCGGGCGGTCCTTGCGGTCGGTGAGCTGCGCCTCGGCCATCGCCAGCCGGCCCGACATCTCGTGCACCGTGCGGTAGAGCAGCTCGCCCTGCTCGGTGAGCAGCAACCCGCGGGCGTGGCGGTGGAAGAGCGGCGTCTTCAGGCTTTCCTCGAGGGCGCTGATCTGGCGGCTGATCGCCGACTGGCTCAGGCTCAGCGCCTCGCCGGCATGGGTGAAGCTGCCCGCCTCGGCCACGGCGTGGAAGATGCGCAGCTTGTCCCAGTCCATGTTGCGCAGGCGGTCGGGCACGGCCGGTTTTCCGGGTTTTCAGCTTGATCGGCTGTCGGCCGTCATTCCGCGGCCGCGTCGGCCAAATGCGCGCGGTGGGCGAGGAACTTCTCGGCCTCGAGGGCGGCCATGCAGCCGGTGCCGGCGGCGGTGACGGCCTGGCGGAAGATCTTGTCCTGCACGTCGCCGGCGGCGAAGACGCCCGGGATGTTGGTCTGCGTGGTGCCCGGCTTGGTGAGGATGTAGCCCTCGTCGTCCATCGTCACCTGGCCGCGGAACGGCGCCGTGTTGGGCACATGGCCGATGGCGACGAAGACGCCGTCGGCGGCCAGTTCGCGCGGGGCCCCCGTCTTGGCATGCCTGAGCCGCACCCCGGTGACGGCGCGCGGCTCGCCGCCGCCCAGGATCTCCTCGACCACATGGTCCCAGACCACCTCGATCTTGGGGTTGGCGAACAGCCGCTGCTGCAGGATCTTCTCGGCGCGGAAGGCATCGCGGCGATGCACCACCGTGACCTTGCGCGCGTGATTGGCGAGAAAGAGCGCCTCCTCGACCGCGGTGTTGCCGCCGCCGACGACGACCACGTCCTTGCCGCGAAAGAAGAAGCCGTCGCAGGTGGCGCAGGCCGAGACGCCGAAACCCTGGAAATGCCGCTCGCTCGGCAAGCCGAGCCAGCGCGCGCTGGCCCCGGTGCTGATGATGACGGTGTCGCCGAGATAGGTGTCGCCCGAATCGCCCTTGGCGACGAAGGGATGGCTCTTCAGGTCGACCTCGACGATCACGTCGCCGATCAGCCGCGCCCCGACATGGCCGGCCTGGGCGGCCATCTGCTCCATCAGCCAGGGGCCCTGGATCGCCTCGGCAAAGCCCGGGTAGTTCTCGACCTCGGTGGTGACGGTGAGCTGCCCGCCCGGCTCCAGTCCCTGCACCATGATCGGCTCAAGCGCCGCCCGTGCGGCGTAGATCGCCGCCGTGCAACCGGCGGGGCCGGAGCCGATGATCAGGACCTTGGTGCGGTGGGTGGCGGGCATGCAAGACCTCAGGCGGCGGACGCCGGCGCAGCCTAACCGCGCCAAGGGCTTGCGGCAAGGCGACCCGGGCGCCTGACGCAGCCCCTGGGTTTCATACCGGCTGCTGGTATCAGCTTGGTCCCTGTAATAATATTTCGCGCCATTGTTGTGCCACGAAAGGGCCCGCCATGCAGCGCGTGAAGCTGGACGAGATCGACCGGCACATTCTGGCCGATCTTCAGGCCGACGGGCGGATGACCAATGTCGAGTTGGCCCAGCGCGCCGGCATCTCGGCGCCGCCCTGCCTGCGCCGCGTCCGGGCGCTGGAACAGGCGGGCTATGTCCGCGGCTATCACGCCGACCTCAATGCCGAGGCCCTCGGCTTCGGGGTCACGGTCTTCGCGCTGGTCGGGCTGAACAGCCAGGCCGAGGCCGACCTCGTCGCCTTCGAGCAGCGCGTCGCCAAGTGGCCGCTGGTGCGCGAATGCTACATGCTGGCCGGCGAGGTCGATTTCCTGCTCAAGATCGTGGCCAAGGACTGGGATGCCTACCAGACCTTCCTGACCAAGGAGCTGACCGCGGCGCCGACGGTCGGCCACGTCAAGACCTCGCTGACCATCCGCACCAGCAAGTACGAGCCGGGGGTGCCGATCGAACTGGCCGCCGCGGATACGGCTGCCGCGCAGGCGTCATAGCGGCCGCTCGGCGAGGGCAAGCCTAGCCGAAGGCGACCGAGACGATCTCGTAGACCTTGGCGCCGCCGGGGGTCGTCACCTCGACGGAATCGCCCGCCTGCTTGCCGATCAGGGCGCGGGCGAGCGGCGAGGTGATCGAGAGCAGCCCCGACTTGATGTCGGATTCGTCGGCGCCGACGATCTGGTAGGTCGATTCCTCGCCGGTGTCCTCGTCAGCGAGCACGACGGTGGCGCCGAACTTCACCCGGTCGCCGGACAGCCGGCTCACGTCGATGACCTCGGCCCGGCGCAGCTTGTCCTCGAGCTCGAGCACCCGGCTCTCGATCCATCCCTGGCGCTCCTTGGCGGCATGGTATTCGGCGTTCTCGGACAGGTCGCCGTGCTCGCGGGCCTCCGAGATCGACCTGATGATGGCCGGCCGGTGCACCGTCTTGAGCTCCCTGAGCTCGTTCTCGAGGCGCTTGTAGCCGCCGGCGGTCATTGGAATCTTCTGCATCGGTCCTACCCAAAAAGCCGCCCGCCCGCGGACGGAACCACCCGCGTCCGGTCGTGCAATGTGTCGTTGGAGACCGTCTAAAAATACGCTTGCAGGGGGGTCACTTCAAGGCTCCCCGCCCGCAGCGCGGCGATCGCCCGGACCGCCGCCCGGGCGCCGGCGATGGTCGTGTAGTAGGGGATCCGGTTCATCAGGGCGGTGCGGCGCAACTCGAAGCTGTCGCGGATCGCCTGGGCCCCCTCGGTGGTGTTGATGACCAGGTGGATGGCGCCGTTCTTCATCACGTCGACGATATGCGGGCGCCCTTCGAGCACCTTGTTGACGCGGGTCACCGGCACCCCGGCCTCGGCCAGGAAGCTGGCGGTGCCGCCGGTGGCGACCAGGGTGAAGCCCATGGCGACGAGCTGGCGCGCCGCCTCGACGATGGCCGGCTTGTCGGCGTCCTTCACCGAGAAGAAGGCCGTGCCGCCGTGGGGAAGCATGGTGCCGCCGGCGAGCTGCGACTTGGCGAAGGCGGTATTGAAGTCGCGGTCGAGGCCCATCACCTCGCCGGTCGATCGCATTTCCGGCCCCAAGATGATGTCGACGCCGGGGAAGCGGGCGAAGGGGAAGACCGCCTCCTTGACGGCGACATGGGCGAAGCGATGCTCGGCGAGGCGGAAGCCGGCCAGCGGCTCGCCGACCATGACCCGCGCCGCGATCTTGGCGATCGGCTGGCCGATCGCCTTGGCGACGAAGGGCACCGTGCGGCTGGCGCGCGGATTGACCTCGAGCACGTAGATCACGTCGTCCTTGATCGCGTACTGGACGTTCATCAGGCCGACGACGTTGAGCGCCCGGGCCAGCGCCTCGGTCTCGCGCCGGATGTCCTCGACCACTACGGGCTTGAGGCTGTAGGGCGGCAGCGAGCAGGCGGAATCGCCGGAATGGACCCCGGCCTCCTCGATATGCTCCATGATGCCGGCGACGAACACGTCGCGCCCGTCGGCGAGGCAATCCACGTCCACCTCGGTGGCGTCCGAGAGGTAGCGGTCGATCAGCACCGGCGCGGTGCCGCTCACCTTCACCGCCTCGACCATGTAGCGCTCGAGCGAGGCCGGATCGCGCACGATCTCCATTCCCCGGCCGCCGAGCACGTAGGAGGGGCGGATCACCACCGGATAGCCGATCCGCTCGGCCACCGCGCGCGCCTCGGCCTCGGACTTGGCGATGCCGTTGGGCGGCTGGCGCAGGCCGAGATGGGCGAGCAGGTGCTGGAAGCGCTCGCGGTCCTCGGCCAGGTCGATGGCGTCGGGCGAGGTGCCGAGGATCGGCACTTTGGCCGCCTCGAGGCCGGCGGCAAGCTTGAGCGGCGTTTGGCCGCCGAACTGCACGATCAGGCCGAGCAAGGTGCCGCGCGACTGCTCGACGCGCACGATCTCGAGCACGTCCTCGACGGTGAGCGGCTCGAAATAGAGCCGGTCCGAGGTGTCGTAGTCGGTCGAGACGGTCTCGGGGTTGCAGTTGACCATGATGGTCTCGATGCCGGCTTCCTTGAGCGCGTAGGCGGCATGGACGCAGCAATAGTCGAACTCGATGCCCTGGCCGATGCGGTTGGG
>CAYTWJ010000178.1:0-7116 GCA_964442055.1 uncultured Rhodospirillaceae bacterium
CTGCAACTGGCCAGCGCGGCGGCCAGCAGCAGGCAAGCGGCAAGATGCGAGGGCTGGGCAATCATGGGGCGCCTCGGCGCGACGGCGAAAAACTCGGCAACCGCTTGTGCCACAAAGGCGGTTGCCGGCGCAACGCCGCGTGTCAACGCTCGGGCAGCAGCCGGGTGGTGTGCCCGAGCAGACGGTAGGCGATCAGGCCGAGCCATTCGTGCGCCGCGCGGTCGAGGTCGCGCAGCCCGAGCGCGAGCGTGATGCGCCGCTCGGATCGCGCGACGTCGATCGGCGCCACCGGAACGGCGACGACGTCCCAGCCGACGGCCCGGAAACACAGGACCGCGCGCGGCATGTGCACGGCCGAGGTGACCAGGAGCCAGCGCTCGCCGGGCTTGGGCAGCGCCAGCGCCAGGCTGTGCCGGGCGTTCTCGCGGGTCGTGCGCGACTCGGCTTCGAGGAGCAGGCGCTCCGGCGCGATGCCGAGCTCGGCGAGGAAGCCGGCCGCGGCCTCGCTCTCGGGCCGCCCGCCGCCGATGCGGCTCGATCCGCCGCTGAAGACAAGGCGCGCCTCCGGATGCTGTCGCGCGAGGCGGACGAACTCGGTCAGCCGCTCGGCGTCGCCCCTCAGGTGCGGGCGGCCGCGCGCCGCGCTGGCTTCCGGGTCGATGGCGCCGCCGAGCACGATGATGCCGTCGACCGGACCAGGCGGCGGCAATGCGAAGCGCGCCTCCAGCGGCCGCGCCAGCCAGGCGCCGAGCGGCAATATTGCCGCGGCGGCGAGCCCCAGCGCCGCCGCGCCCACCAGAACCGCGCCGAAGCGGCGTATTCGCGTGCCCTGGCCGCCGGCCAGGCGCAGGACGAGGCCGGCGACCAGCAGCAACAGAAGCAAGTTGCTCGGCGCCAGGAGCGTGCCGAACAGTTTGGCGAGCACCAGCTCCATGACGGCTTATTAACTGCTCGCCGGCGATGCCGCAACGTCGGGCGGCGGCCGTGCCGTCAGACGTTGAGCTGGCGGTAGATGATGTGGGCGAGCCGGTCGAGCTCCTTGCGGTCGACCGCGCCGGCAAGGGCATAGCCGATCCGGCGGTCGATCCAGAAACAGACCTCGACGTCCTGCACGCGCGCCCAGAGGAACGCGGTTTCGTTGCGGGCGGCCTCGTCCACCTTGAGATAGAGCGTGACCCGGCGACCCTGCGCGTCCTCGTACATGAATTGCCCGGCCATGCCCGCGGCATCGGGCAGAAGGCGCCCGCCAACCAGCTCGTAGCCGGCTTCGGCCAGCTTCGGCACGCGCACACGCGTTCCCAGCCGCTTCGACAGCCAGGCCGCCAGGTGCGCTTCCTCCTTGGCCAGCACCTCGACCGGGTGGCGAACTTCGGGGGCATACACGACGTGCGCGACGGCGGCACGTTCGGGGAAGCTCCCTGCCGCGACCGGCGCCGTTGCGGTCGCCCAGCCGTCTTGCTCGGCTTGCTCCAGCCCATAGCCGACGGCAAAGCCGATCAGCAGATAGAGCGCGGCCGCCGCGGCGTGCCGGGCGAGGCGCGGCCACAAGGGCGGCCGGCCGCGCCGCAGCCGTGCCGGGATCGGCTCGCGCAGGACCGGATCGAAGGCCGCATGGAGGGCGGCGACCTGGGCCCGCCACGCCGCCACCTTGGCCGCGGCCTCGGGATTGCCGGCGAGGTAGGCCTCGACCACGGCCCGACGCGCGGCGTCGAGCCGGCCGTCGACGTAGGCGTGCAGATCGTCCTCGGCGATCGGGCGATCGTTCATGGCGCCGACCTGCTCCGCGACGGTTCGCTACTTCCGGTGAGCTGGCGCAGCCGCTCGCGGCCGCGCGCGAGGCGCGACATCACGGTGCCGATCGGGATGCCGAGGGCGGCGGCGGCCTCGCGATAGCTCATTTCCTCCAATCCAACCAACAGGATCACCTCGCGCTGCTCGTCGGGAAGCTGTCCCAGCGCGGCGATGATCGAGCGCAACGCGACGATGTCCTCCTGCAGGGGCAGCACGGCGCCGGTCGCGTCCCAGTCCGGCAGGACCGCCGCATCGGGTCGGATGCGGGCGCGCCGCAGGTTGTTGACGTGCAGGTTATGCATGATCGTGAACAGCCAGGCACGCAGATCGCTGCCGCGCCGCCAGAGATGGAAGCGGCTCAGACCGCGCTCGAGGCAGTCCTGAACCAGGTCGTCGGCCTGCTCGGCATTGCCGGTCAACGCCCGTGCGTAGCGGCGCAGGCGCGGTATCAGCGCGACGATCTGCTCGCCCTGCTCGCTCTCCACCCGCTGTCCGTCCCCGCCGGCGGACTCGGGCCGGCCGGAACTCCCGGCCGGCCGAACCCCGTTCCCACTCTACATCATGCCCAACATCTTCTTCGCTTTGGCGAGCGCGTCCACCGATTCCTGGTGCTTGCCGGCCTTGTGCAGGATTTCCCCGTCGGCGCGCAGCTTCTTGACCTCGGAAAGCTGGCCGGCGCTGAGACCGGGGCTCTTGGCCAGGGCGGCATCGATCTCGGCCATGTCCTTGGGGCAATGGAAGGCCAGCGCGGGCGTCGCGAACGCGAGGCTGAGGGCGGCGGCGAGAATGGCACGCTTCATCAATCTGTCTCCTTAGCTTGTGGCGACGACCCTTCGCCGCCATCTATCCAGCCCGTAAACGACTGGCCGGCGGGGTTATTCCCCATGTCGTCGGTGTAGCTACCCCGGCCCGGCCGGCGCAAGCGGCGGCCAAAGCAGGAAATCGGCCGCTCGGGCGTGTTAACCTCAATGACCAAAGGTATCGACGGGACAGGTCCGTGCGCATCTGGTTGATCGGCGGCTTGCTGGCTGCGGCTGCGGTGGCCGCGGCGGGCTATTTCTTCCTCCACGAGGCCACGGTGCCGGCGCCGAAGTACCGCACCGCGACGGTCGAGCGCGGCGCCCTGGTCAGTGCCGTCAGCGCCTCGGGCACCCTCAACCCGGTCACCAGCGTGGTGGTCGGCTCGCAGCTTTCCGGCCAGATCGCCGAGCTGCTCGCCGATTACAACAGCGAGGTCAAGGCGGGGCAGATCATCGCCCGGCTCGATACCGACCAGCTCGTCGCCAGGCGGCGCCAGGCGGTGGCCGATCTCGAGGTGGCGCAGGCGGCTGTCGCGGTGCAGCGGGCCCAGATCGAGCGGGCGCGCGCCGATCAGGCCAGCGCGCGGGCGGCCATCGTCAATGCGCGAGCGCAGGTCGAGCGGGCCGCGTCGCAGCTCAAAGAGGCCGAGCGCGAGCTCCGCCGCAAGCGCGAGCTGCTCGGCCGCGGCGCCACCTCGGCGACGGAGGCCGAGCGCGCCGAGGCCGCCTTCGACCAGGCGCGGGCGCAGCTCAACGGCGCCGAGGCGCAAGCGAACGCCGCCTTGGCAGTGGAGCGCGCCGCCGATGCCGCCTTGCGCATCGCCGAGGCGCAACTCGACAACGCCCAGGCCCAGGTCAAGCAGCGCGAGGCGGCGGTGGCGCTGGTCGATGTCGACCTGGCGCGGGCGGAAATCCGCTCGCCGATCGACGGGGTCGTCGTGCAGCGCAATGTCGAGATCGGTCAGACGGTCGCGGCCAGCCTGCAGGCGCCGGTGCTGTTCAACATCGCCCAGGATCTGCGCCGGATGCAGGTGCATGCCAGCATCGACGAGGCGGATGTCGGGCGCGTGCGCACGGGCCAATTCGTGAGTTTCACCGTCGATGCCTTTCCCGGCCAGAATTTCGAGGGCCGCGTCGAGCAGATCCGGCTCGGCCCGCAGGTGACGCAGAACGTGGTCACCTACGTCGTCCTGGTCTCGGTCGACAATTCCGCGCTGCGCCTGCTGCCCGGCATGACCGCCAACGTCCGCATCGTCATCGACCGCCGCGACGACGTGCTCAAGGTGGCGAACGCGGCGCTGCGCTTCCGGCCGCCGGGCGTTGCGGCTGCGGGCGGCACGGGGGGCGCAAACGGCGCCGTCCCGGCGGGTGGTCCTCCGGCCGGCAATGCCGGCGGTGCTCCGGGCGCGCAGCTCGACGTGCTGGCGGCGCGGCTCACCGAGGAGCTCGAGCTCGACGAAGGGCAGCGCCAGCAGCTTGCCGAGATCATCGACAACGCCCGGCGCGCCGGCGCCGCCCTCGCCCGTTCGGGCCTCGCGCCCGAGGAGCGGCGCCAGCAGGGCGCGGCCTTGCGCCGGCAGACCGGCGAGCGCATCGAAGCGATGCTGCGTCCCGACCAACGTCCCCGCTACGCCGAGATGCGCGGCGCGGCCCGCGCGGGCGAGCGGCAGGGCCAGGTCTGGGTTCTCGACCGCGACGGCACGCCGCGTCCGCGCGCCGTCCGCCTCGGCATCAGTGACGGCAGCGTCACCGAGATCGTCGCCGGCGAGCTCTCCGCCGGCGAGGCCGTGCTGGTCGGCGGTGGCGACCGGCCGACGAGCCAGGCCGGCGGCCCGCCCAGGCTCGGGTTCTGAGATATGACATGGCGCCATTGATCGAGACGCACGATCTGACCAAGACCTACCGGCTTGGCGACGAGGAGGTCGGCGCCTTGCGCGGCGTCAGCGTGGCGATCGGCCGCGGCGAGTTCGTCGCGGTGATGGGGCCGTCGGGTTCGGGCAAGTCGACCCTGATGAACCTGATCGGCTGCCTCGACCGGCCGAGCGGCGGCCGCTACCGCTTCGACGGCACCGATGTGGCGGGTCTCGGCGCCGACGCCCTGGCGGCGATCCGCAACCGCAAGATCGGCTTCGTCTTCCAGTCGTTCAACCTGCTGCCGCGCATGAGCGCCGCCGCCAATGTCGAGCTGCCGATGGTTTATGCCGGAATGGCGCCGCGCCGGCGGCGCGAACGGGCCCGGGAGGCGCTGGCCGAGGTCGGGCTCGCCGACCGGGCCCGGCACCGGCCCGCCGAGCTCTCCGGCGGGCAGCAGCAACGGGTGGCGATCGCCCGCGCGCTCGCCAACGGGCCGCTGCTGGTGCTCGCCGACGAGCCGACCGGCGCGCTCGATACGGCGACCAGCGTCGAGATCATGGCCCTGCTGCAGCGGCTCAACCGCGACGGCATCACCGTCGTGGTGGTGACGCACGAGGCCGACATAGCCCGCTATGCCGGTCGCGTGCTGCGCTTCCGCGACGGCCGGCTGATCGAGGACGTCGTCCAGCCGCCCGCCGACGCCGCCGCCGAGCTCGAGCGGCGCGCTCCGGCGGAGGTCGCGGCGTGAACCAGGCCGAGGCGCTGCGCTCGGCGTGGGACGCGCTGCGCGCCAACCCGCTGCGCAGCGTGCTGACCATGCTCGGCGTCATCATGGGCGTGGCGGCGGTGATCGCCATGCTCGCGGTCGGCGCCGGCGCGCGCGCCGTGGTGCTGGAGCAGATCCGCAGCCTCGGCTCGAACCTGCTGGTCGTCGTCTCGGGCAGCGTCACCTCGGGCGGCGTGCGGCTCGGCAGCGGCAGCCGCCTGACGCTGTCGGAGGACGATGCCGCCGCGATCCAGCGCGAGATCGCCGGCGTCGCCGTGACGGCGCCGTTCACCCGCGGCCCGGCGCAGGTGGTTTCCGGCAACGCCAACTGGTCGACCGTGCTGCTCGGCGTGACGCCGGGCTTCCTCGCCGCGCGCGAATGGGAGCTTGCGGCGGGGCGCGGCTTCAGCCGCGAGGAGGTCGACGGCGCCGGCAAGGTCGTGCTGATCGGCGAGACGGTGGCGAAGAACCTGTTCGGCGACGGCGACCCGGTGGGACAGCCGGTGCGCATCCAGAAGGTGCCGTTCACGGTCATCGGCCTGCTCGCCCGCAAAGGGCAGAACACCGCCGGCCAGGACCAGGACGACACCGTGCTGGTGCCGCTGGCGACGGCCAAGCGGCGCCTGCTCGGCACCACCCAGGCGCGACCGCGGGCGGTGGGCGCGATCCTGGTCAAGGCCGAGGAGGGTGAAGACCTGGCGGCGGTGCAGCAGGCGCTGCGTGAGCTTCTGCGCCAGCGCCACCGGCTGCAGGCCGGCCAGGACGATGATTTCTTCATCCGCAACCTGAGCGAAGTGGCCGAGACGCGCGAATCCTCGTCGCGCACGCTGGCCCTGCTGCTCGCCGCGGTGGCGGCGGTGTCGCTGCTGGTCGGCGGCATCGGCATCATGAACATCATGCTGGTCTCGGTCACCGAGCGGACGCGCGAGATCGGCGTCCGGCTGGCCGTCGGCGCCCGCCGGCGCGACATCCTCTCGCAGTTCCTGATCGAAGCGGTCGCGCTCGCGCTGATCGGCGGCGCGGTCGGCGTGGTCGCGGGCGGCGGCGCCGCGGCCGTCATCGCCGGCGTCGCCGGCTGGCCGACCCTGATCCGCCCGGAGGCGGTCGCGCTCGCCGTCGGCTTCAGCGCCCTGGTGGGGGTCTTTTTCGGCTTCTATCCCGCGCACCGGGCCGCGCATCTCGATCCGATCGAGGCGCTGCGCCACGACTAGCAAATCGTGGGTACGCTGACGAGGCGGAGCCCCGCTTGGCTCAAGAGCGAGAATGAGGATCGCCGTCGACTCGAGGATATCGCCAGGGGTTCGGCCGAACGTGGAAGCCGGTCGTGCCTGCGTCACTCTCGCAGTGAGCCGACGATGCCGCCAAGATCCGATGTCGCCAGCGACCGATCGACGAGGCCGAAGAGTGCGCTTATTAGCGCTTTACAAAAGGCCTTCCAGCGCCGACAGGAAACGGGCGTTTTCTTCAGGAAGCGCCGTGGTCACGCGCATGAAGCCGGGACCCAGCCGCGCGTCGTTCAGCGGCTTGACCAGGATGCCGCGCTCGCTGAGACGATCGGCGATGACCGAGGCGTCATGCGGTGCGAAGTCGGCCAGAAAGAAATAAGTCTCTGTCGGGAATGTCCGCACGCCCAGGCGTTCGAGCGCAGCGGCCAACTCGGCGGTCCATTGCCGCAGCATCGCCGCCCGTTCGCGAATCTTGGGCTCGTGCCCGAGCGTCGCCAGAGCCGCCGCCTCGCTCGCCCGCGCCAAGGGATAGGCGTCGTTGCGCGTGTTGAGATCGTCGGCGAGCCCGAGCGGTAATATGGCATAGCCGACGCGAAAGCCCGCGAGGCTGTGCGCCTTGGAGAATGTCCGGGTGACGGCGAGATTCGGGAAGCGCGGCACGAGGGCAGCGACCGAATGG
>CAYTWJ010000179.1:0-7082 GCA_964442055.1 uncultured Rhodospirillaceae bacterium
CGCGCTGGCGGGCATAGGCGAGCGCGGCGTCGAAGGCGGCGCGGGCCATGCCGACCGCCTGGGCGGCGATGCCGATGCGGCCCGATTCGAGGTTGGCCAGCGCGATGCGGTAGCCCTCGCCCTCGGCGCCGAGCATCAGGTCGGGCGTCACCTCGACCTCGTCGAGCACGATCTGGCAGGTGTCGGAGCAGCGCTGGCCGAGCTTGGCCTCGACGCGCGCCACCTCGTAGCCCGGCGTGTCGGTCGGCACGACGAAGCACGACATGCCGCGCTTGCCGGCGCCGGCATCGCTGACCGCGAACACCAGCGCGAAGGCGGCGATCGAGCCCGAGGTGATGAACTGCTTGGTGCCCGATAGCACCCACTTGTTGCCGACGCGGCGCGCCCGCGTGCGGATGGCGGCGGCGTCCGAGCCGGCCTGCGGCTCGGTCAGGCAGAAGGCCGACATCACCTCGCCGCGCGCCAGGGGCCTGAGGAAGCGCTGCTTCTGCGCCTCGCTGCCGTAGCGCAGCAGCGCGGCGCAGACCGGCGAGTTGTTGACCGACATGATGGTGGAAACGGCCCCGTCGCCGGCGGCGATCTCCTCGAGCGCCAGCACGTAGGCGACGAAATCGGCTCCCGCCCCGCCCCATTCCTCGGGCACGCACATGCCCATCAGGCCGAGACCGCCCATTTCCCTGAGCAGATCGAGCGGCGGCGTGCCGCTGCGGTCGCGCTCGGCCGCGCCCGGCGCCAGCCTGCCTTTCGCGAAGTCGCGCGCCATGTCGCGCGCCATGCGCTGCTCGTCGGTGAGAAGCATGGTCTCTTCGCCCCGCTGATGGTCCCCGCCCATGCTGGGCCAGCGATGCGGCCAGGGCAAGTGCCGCGCGCCGGCCGGCCTCAGCCGGCGCTGCGGCGTGCCGTCACCTCGATCTCGATCTTCATCGCCGGGTCGACCAGACCGCAGATCAGCGCGGTGGCCGCCGGGCGGTTGGCGCCGAAATGCTCGCCGAACAGCGGCGCCACGCGGCGGAAGTCCTCGCCATCGGCCAGCAAGTAGCGCACGCGGACCACGTCGGCCAGCGTCGCGCCCGCCTCGGCGAGCGCGGCGGCGACGTTGCGGAAGGCCTGCCGCGTCTGCTCGGCGACGTCGGGCGCGATCGTCATCGTCGCGTAGTCGTAGCCGGTGCAGCCCGAGACGAACACCCACTCGCCGTCGACCACGGCGCGGCTGTAGCCGGCGATCGCCTCGAAGGTCGAGCCCGACGAGATGAAGCGCCGGTTCAAGCGAGGCGCTCCACCGCCAGTGCCGTCGCCTCGCCGCCGCCGATGCAGAGCGAGGCGACGCCGCGCCTGAGGCCGCGCCGCTCGAGCGCCGCCAAGAGCGTCACCACCAACCGCGCGCCCGAGGCGCCGATCGGGTGGCCGAGCGCGCAGGCGCCGCCATGCACGTTGACCTTGTCGTGCGGCAGGTCGAGGTCGCGCATCGCCGCCATGGCGACGACGGCGAAGGCCTCGTTGATCTCGAAGAGGTCGACGTCGCCGGCGCGCCAGCCGACGCGCTCGAGGAGCTTGCGCATCGCCCCGACCGGCGCGGTGGTGAACCAGGCCGGCGCCTGGGCATGTCCGGCGTGGCCGACGATGCGGGCGAACGGCTTGAGGCCGCGCCGCTCGGCCTCGGCGAGCCGCATCAGCACCAGCGCCGCGGCGCCGTCCGAGATCGACGACGAGTTCGCCGCCGTCACCGTGCCGTCCGGGCGGAAGGCGGGCTTCAGCGTCGGGATCTTCTTGGGGTCGGCCTTCAGCGGCTGCTCGTCCCTGGCGATCTCGGCCGCGCCGGCGCGGCCCTTCACCGCCACCGGCACGATCTCGGCGGCGAAGCTGCCGTCCTCGGTCGCCTGGCGGGCGCGGCGGAGCGATTCGGTGGCGTAGGCATCCTGCGCCTCGCGCGTGAACTGGTAGGCCTGCGCGGTGTCCTCGGCGAAGGTTCCCATCAGCCGGCCGCGGTCGTAGGCATCCTCGAGGCCGTCGAGGAACATGTGGTCCTTGACCTCGCCGTGGCCCAGGCGCATGCCCGCCCGCGCCTTGGGCAGCAGGTAGGGCGCGTTGGTCATACTCTCCATGCCGCCGGCAACGACGATGTCGGCGCTGCCGGCACGGATCAGGTCATGGGCGATCATCGTCGCCTTCATGCCCGAACCGCAGACCTTGTTGACCGTGGTGCAGCCGACGCTCTCGGGCACGCCGGCGCCGATCGCCGCCTGGCGCGCCGGCGCTTGGCCGAGCCCGGCCGGCAGCACGCAGCCCATCAGCACCTCGCTCACCTGGTCGGGCGCCACCGCCGCCCGCTTGAGCGCGGCGCCGATCACGGTGGCGCCGAGCTCGGGCGCCGCCTTGTCCTTGAGGTCGCCCTGGAAGCCGCCCAGCGGCGTGCGCGCCGCGCCGACGATGACCACAGTATCCGCTTGCATGGCACGCTCCTTATTTCCACCGGCCCGATCATAGCCAATCTAGGCCGCGCCCGCCCCTGCTTGAAGCCACGCCCGCGTTGGGCTGCCCATCGATCGGCGCATGGCGCCGGGTCCCGGCGCATGCAAATTCCGCAAGACCGCCCTGCCCGCCGCCGCTACCATGGCGGCGGCGCCGCGGCCGCTCGCGCAGGTCGCGGCGTCCACCAAGGAATATCGCGGAGGAAATGCCATGAAGCGCCTGCTCGCCCCTCTTTTCGCCCTGGTCATCGCCGCGCCGGCGGCCCTGGCGCAGGACGCCTATCCCTCGCGCCCGGTCAGCGTGGTGGTGCCGTTCCCGCCAGGCGGCGTCGCCGACAACACCGCCCGCCCGGTCGCCGCCGGCCTCGAGAAGATGCTCAAGCAGCCGATGGTGATCGCCAACAAGCAGGGGGCGGGCGGCGCCGTCGGCATGTCCTTCGTTGCCAACGCCAAGCCCGACGGCTACACGCTGCTGGTGGCGCTGTCTTCGATCTCGATCATTCCCGAAGCCGACAAGCTGTTCGGCCGCACCCCCGCCTACGGCATGAACCAGCTGGCGCCGATCGCGCTCGTATCCGCCGATCCGACTATCCTGGTCGTGCCTGCGGACAGCCCCTGGAAATCGGTCAAGGACTTCGTCGCCGACGCGAAGAAGCGCCCGGGCGAGATTGCTTATTCCTCGTCGGGCATCTACGGCACGCTGCACATGGCGATGGAGATGTTCGCCCACGCCGCCGACATCAAGCTCAAGCATATCCCGACCAACGGCGCCGGCCCGGCGATGACCGCGATCCTCGGCGGCCACGTCCAGGCGCTGGCCTCGGGCCCGAGCGTGGTGATCCCGCAGATCCAGGCCGGCAAGCTGCGCCCGCTCGCCGGCTGGGGCGACAAGCGCGTCGCCTCCCTGCCCGACGTGCCGACCTTCAAGGAGCTCGGCTACGACATCGAGTTCTACATCTGGGCCGGCCTGTTCGCACCGGCCGGCACGCCGGCGCCGGTGACGAAGACCTTGCGCGAGGCGATGGCCAAGGTTGCCGCCGACCCCGATTTCAAGGCGGCGATGGCGAAGCAGCAGACCCCCATCGCCTATCTCGACGCGCCCGAGTTCCAGAAGTTCTGGGACAAGGACGCCAGGATGCTGGCGGCGGCCATCCAGCGCATCGGCAAGATCGAAGAGAAGAAATAGCGGCTCGCCCGGAGTCCGGGGCGTGACCGGCGGCCCTCTGCGCCGCGCTGTCGCCGTCCTCGGCCATGTTCCCGGCGACCGCTTCGCCGGGCTGGTGCTGGCGGCGCTGGCGGCGGCGATGGTCTGGGAAACGCGCAAGCTGCCGCTCGGCACTCTGGCCGGGCCGGGCGCCGGCTATTGGCCGCTCGTGCTCGCGCTGGCGCTCGGCGCGCTCGGCCTGGTCATCGCCTGGCGCGGCGGCGCCTCGGCGGCGCTGGCGGCGCTCGGCTGGGACGAGGCGCCGCATGCGGCCGCGATCCTCGCCGCGCTGGCCGGCGCCGCGCTGCTGCTGGAGCGGCTCGGCTACCGGCTGACCGTGATCGGCCTGGTCGCGTTCCTGCTTGGCGCGGTCGAGCGCAAGCCGCCGCTCGTCGTCGCGGCGGTGGCGCTCGGCCTCGCCCTCGGCTCCTACTTCGTCTTTGCCGACATGCTCAAGGTGCCGCTGCCGCGCGGACCCTTCGGCTACTGAGCGCGCGCCGTGTGGGAGACGCTGCAGAATCTGTCGCTGGGCTTCTCGGTGGCGCTGTCGCCGGCCGTGCTGGCCTACGCCGTCGCCGGCTGCGTCATCGGCACGCTGGTCGGCGTGCTGCCGGGCGTCGGGCCGCTGGCCGGGATCAGCCTGCTGCTGCCGGCCACCTTCGGCCTCAACCCGACCATCGCCATCGTGCTGCTGGCCGGCATCTATTACGGCGCCATGTACGGCGGCTCGACCACCTCGATCCTGATGCGCATCCCGGGCGAGGCCGCCTCGGTGATGACCTGCATCGACGGCTACGCGATGACCCAGAAGGGCCGCGCCGGCGCCGCGCTGGCGATCGCCGCGCTCGGCTCGTTCGCCGCCGGCACGCTCAGCGTCGTCGGCCTGATGCTGCTGGCGCCGCCGCTCGCCTCGATCGCGCTGCGCTTCGGGCCGCCGGAATTCACCGCACTCCTCGTTCTCGGGCTGCTCGCCCTCGCGGCGATGAGTGGCGGCGCGATGGCGAAGACGCTGGCCATGGCCGCGCTCGGGCTGCTACTCGGCACCGTCGGCATCGACGCGATGAGCGGCTTCTTCCGCTTCCATTACGGGCTGGTCGAGCTCGGCGACGGCATCGGCATCGTGCCGGTGGCGGTCGGCCTGTTCGGCGTTTCCGAAATCCTGCTCACCGCCGGCGCCGCCAGGCCGCCCGAGGTGCGCCAGCCGCGGCTGGCCGAGCTGATGCCCTCGCGCGAAGAGCTCAAGCAATCGGTCGGGCCGGTCGGGCGCGGCACCTTGCTTGGCTTCCTCGTCGGCATCGTGCCGGGCTCGGCGCACATCGTCTCGTCGTTCCTGTCCTATGCCGTCGAGCGGCGGCTGTCGAAGCGGCCCGAGGAATTCGGCCGCGGCGCGGTGGCCGGCCTCGCCGGCCCGGAATCGGCCAACAATGCCGCCGCCTGCGGCGCCTTCGTGCCGATGCTGGCGCTCGGCGTGCCCTCGGGGCCGATCCCGGCGGTGATGCTGGCGGCGCTGATGGTGCACGGCGTCGCGCCGGGGCCGCTGCTGATCGACCAGCAGCCGGCGCTGTTCTGGGGCTTCATCGCCAGCATGTATGTCGGTAACCTGGTGCTGCTGGTGCTCAACCTGCCGCTGGTGGGGCTGTTCGTGCAGATGCTGCGCGTGCCCTACCCCTATTTCTACCCGGCGATCCTGGTCTTCTGCCTGCTCGGCGTCTACGCCGTGAACCAGAGCGTCGTCGACCTGTGGATCATGGTCGGCACCGCGATCGCCGGCTACGGCCTGCGCAAGCTCGGTTTCGAGGTGGCGCCGATCGTGCTCGGGCTGGTGCTGTCGCCGATGATCGAGCTCAGCCTGCGCCAGTCGCTGGCGCTCTCGTCGGGCAGCTATCTGATCTTCTTCGAGCGGCCGATTGCTGCGATGATGCTGGCCGTCGCCGCGGCGCTGCTCGCCCTCGGCCTCGTGCCGCGGCTGGCGCGCGGCGGCTGGCGGCGGACGCTGGGGCTCGACGCCGAGCGCCCGGCCGAGGAATGACCGTCCCGCGCGGAGTCCGAGCCATGCCCCGAACCACGACCGCCGACCCCGCCTTCGACCCGGCCGCCTTCGCCACGCACGAGGTGCTCAACCAGCCGCCGCCGCTCGCTGGCAACAACCTGTTCACCGGCGACCGGGCGCTGGTCGAGGCGGTGCGGCGCGAAGGGGCGGACTGGGCCGAGGCTGACCTTGCCGCCTTCGGCGGCAGGCTGGGCTCGCCCGAGGTGATCGAGCTCGGCGGCCAGGCGAACCGCCACCTGCCCGAGCTCAGGACCTTCGACCGCTTCGGCCGCCGCCGCGACGAAGTCGAGTTCCATCCCTCCTGGCACGCGCTGATGCACCTCAGCGTCGGCCAGGGGCTGCATGGCGCGCCCTGGGCCGATTCGCGGCCCGGCGCCCACGTGGCGCGGGCGGCCGGCGTGGTGCTGATGGTGCAGGTCGAGGCCGGCAACCAGTGCCCGATCACCATGACCTACGGCTCGGTGCCGGCGCTGCGTCGCCAGCCCGGAATCGCCGAGGCCTGGCTGCCGAAGGTTCTTTCGCGCGAGTACGACCCCCGCTTCCAGCCGGTGACGGGCAAATCCGGCGCCCTGGTCGGCATGGGCATGACCGAGAAGCAGGGCGGCTCGGACGTGCGCACCAACACGACGCGCGCCGCCCCGGTCGGGCGGGGTGGCCCGGGTGAGGAGTACCGCATCACCGGCCACAAATGGTTCCTGTCGGCCCCGATGTGCGACGCCTTCCTGGTGCTGGCGCAGGCGCCGGGCGGGCTCTCCTGCTTCTTCGTGCCGCGCTGGACGCCCGACGGCGAGCTCAACGCGCTGCGCATCCAGCGCCTCAAGGACAAGCTGGGCAACAAGTCGAACGCTTCGAGCGAGGTCGAGCTCCAGGCCGCCGCCGGCTGGCTGCTCGGCGAGGAGGGGCGCGGCGTGCCGACCATCCTCGAAATGGGTACCTACACGCGGCTCGACTGCGCGCTCGGCACCGCCGGGCTGATGCGCCAGGCGCTGAGCCAGGCGCTGCACCACGCCGCCCATCGCAGCGCCTTCCAGCGCCGGCTCATCGACCAGCCGCTGATGGCCAACGTGCTCGCCGACCTCGCCGTCGAGAGCGAGGCCGCGACCGCGCTGGCGCTGCGGCTGGCCCGCGCCTTCGACCGCCAGGACGACGAGGGCGAGAACCTCTTCCGCCGCCTGGTCACGCCGGCCACCAAGTACTGGATCTGCAAGCGCGGGCCCGCCTTCGCCTTCGAGGCGATGGAGGTGCTCGGCGGCAACGGCTACGTCGAGGAAAGCCCGATGCCGCGCATCTACCGCGAGATGCCGGTCAATTCGATCTGGGAGGGCTCGGGCAACATCATGTGCCTCGACGTGCTGCGCGC
>CAYTWJ010000180.1:0-7043 GCA_964442055.1 uncultured Rhodospirillaceae bacterium
CAGGTCGGCTTGCGGTTCTCGTGGCGGGCGCAGCTGGCGGCGCTGCGCGGCCTGGTGCTGCGCACGCCGGCGATCCGGCGGCTGTCGCTGACCTCGCTGGCCTATTCGGGGATGCAGGTCTGCCTCGGCGCCTTCCTGGTGACCTTCCTCGAATCGCTGGGGATGCCGCTGGTCGCCGCCGGCTTCGCGCTCTCGGCCTCGCAGGTGGCGGCGGTGGTCGGCCGCACGGTCTGGGGCGTGGTGGCGGACCGGCTGGTTCCGCCCCGGCTGGTGCTCGGCGGGCTCGGGCTCGGCATGACCGCGGCGGCGCTGCTGATCGGGCAGGTCAGCGCGGCCTGGCCCTACCTGCTGGTCGTCGTCGTCTGCGTGGCGATGGGCGGCACGGCGGTGGCCTGGAACGGCGTCCTGCTGGCGCAGCTTGCGCGCTTGGCGCCGCCGGGGCGCGCCGCCGAAGTGACCGGCGCGTCGGCTTTCTTCATGTTCGGCGGCGTGATGATCGCGCCGGCCGTGTTCAGCGCGCTCCTGAGCGCGACCCATTCCTACGCGCTCGCCTTCGCGGTGACCGCGGCGGGGACATGCGTGGCCGGTCTCTCCTATTTCATCGGCGGCCGCCGCGCCGAAGCGTGACGCGCTTGCCAGCGCGCGCCCCGGCCGGCATCCTCGCCGCCCGGCGCCCGCAGGATTGAGGGAGGACCGATGCCGCTGGACCCGCAGATGCAGTACGTGCTCGACCTCATCGCCGTGGCCGGCCGGCCGCCGGTGGAAACGGTGAGCGTGGCCGAGGCGCGCGAGCTCTACCGCCAGGCGCGGGCCGCGCTGACGCCGCCGCCGCCCGAGGTCGCGGCCGTGGCCGACCGTACCGTTCCCGGTCCGGCCGCGCCGATCCCGGTGCGCGTCTACCGGCCGCTCGGCAGCAAGCCGAAGGCGCGCCTGCCGGCGCTGGTCTATTTCCACGGCGGCGGCTGGACCATCGGCGATCTCGACACCCACGATGTGGTCTGCCGCGGTCTGGCCAACCGCTCGGACTGCGCCGTCGTCTCGGTCGACTACCGCATGGGCCCCGAGCACAGGTTCCCGGCGGCGGTCGAGGACTGCTGGGCCGCGACGCGCTGGCTGGCGGCGAACGGCGCGGAAATCGGCGTCGAAGGCTCGCGCCTCGCCGTCGGCGGCGACAGCGCCGGCGGCAATCTGGCGACCGTGGTCGCCCTGCTCGCCCGCGATGCCGGCGCACCGAGGCTCGCCGCCCAAATCCTCTTCTATCCGGCAACCGAGATGGCGGCGACGCATGCCTCGCACGAGCGCTTCGCCGAGGGCTACGTGCTGACCCGCGCCGCCATCATCTGGTTTCGCGACAACTACCTGCGCGGGCCGGGTGACATCGCCGACTGGCGCGCCTCGCCGCTGCGCGCGGCCAGCCTCGCCGGCCTGCCGCCGGCGCTGGTCATCACCGCCGGCTACGATCCGCTCAAGGACGAGGGCAAGGCCTATGCCGAACGCATGGCCGCCGCCGGGGTCGAGGTCGTCTACAGCGACTATCCCGGCCTCTGCCACGGCTTCGTCACCATGGGCCGCGTCGTCGATGCCGCCCACACCGCGATCGGCGAGGCGGCGGCGCTGCTCAAGCGCGTCTTCAAGACCTGAGACGCGGGCTCAGCAGCGGTAGCGCGCCACCGCCTCCTCGTTCCAGGCAAGCCCGAGGCCGGGGCCGCGCGCCGCGACGCGGCCCTGCTCGACCGGCAGCGGCTCGGCGAGGATGGCGCCGGCGACATCGAGATATTCGAGCCAGTGGGCCGTCGGCGTGACGGCGAGCACGTGCGCGCTGGCCTCGATGAAGAGATGGCTGGATACGGGGAGCGAGGCCGCCTGGGCCTGGCCCATCGCGCCGAGCCAGCCGGTGACGCCGCCGATCTTCATCAGGTCGGGCATGGCGCAGTCGCATGCCTGCGCGGCGATGGCGTGCGCCATGTCGGCGGCGAACCACCAGTTTTCGCCGGTCTGGATCGGTACCGCCGACGCCGCGCGCACCCGCGCGTGCCCGGCCAGGTCCTCGGCCGGTACCGGCTCCTCGACCCAATGCAGGTCGTATCTCGCCAGCCGATCGATGCGCCGGATCGCTTCCGGCACGCTCAGCGACTGGTTGTAGTCGACCATCAGCGCGACATCCGGCCCGACGATGTCGCGCACCGCCGCCACCGTCGCCGCGTCCCTGGCCAGGTCGCCGTCGCCGATCTTGATCTTGAGGCCGCGGAAGCCGCGCGCCAGCGACTGCTCGATGGCGCGCCGGTCGGCGACCGGGTCGACCGTGCCGTAGCTGTCGTAGGCGGGCAGCGGCACCGGGGCCCCGCCGAGCAATTGCGCGACCGGCTGGCCGTCGGCCCGGCCGAGCGCGTCCCAGAGCGCCATGTCGATGCCCGAGAGCGCCATGCCGACCAGACCCTGCCGGCCGAGCAGGCGGAAGGCGCGCTCGAAGTCGCGCTGGCGCTCGACCGGGGCGACCGCCTTGCCGACGATGAGATCGCCGACATTGCCGAGGAAACGGACCATCGGCTCGAGCAGCCGCGGCGTGTAGGCGAAGACATAGGCCCGCCCGGTCACGCCCTCCTCGGTATGGACGTCGACCAGCACCAGCGGCGCGCTCGGCAGGGTGCCGGAGGCGGTGCGGACGGGCCGGGCGAGCGGGGCGTTGACGGCGCGCGCCTCGAGGGCGCGGACGGTGAGGGCGGCGGCAGGCATGTGCCCCTCCTGGGCGGCGGCAAGTCCGGGAAGACTAGCCAGCCCGCCGGGCCGGGGTACACTCACTTGTCGGTATACCGGGTGCAGGAGCCTGCCCTGCCGCGCACCGCCACCCGCCGCCGCATCCTCGATGCGGCCTACGAGCTCTGCTACCGCGAGGGCTTCGCGCGCGTCGGCGTCGATGCCGTCGCGGCTGCCGCCGGCGTGACCAAGCGCACGCTCTACGACCACTTTGCCAGCAAGGACGACCTGCTTGCCGCGGTCCTCGACCAGCAGCACGATCTCGCCTTGCGGCGCATCGGCGCCTGGCTCGGCCCGCAAGCGGCAGACGGGCCGGCGGTGGCGCGGCGGCTGTTCGAGGCGCTCGCCGCCTGGGCGGCGCGGCCGCGCTGGCAGGGCTCGGGCTTCAGCCGGGCGGCGATCGAGCTCGCCGCCTTGCCCGGCCACCCGGCGCGCGCCGCCGCCCGCCGCCACAAGGCCGCAGTCGAGGCGGCGCTGGCTGAGCGCCTGGCCGCGGCGGGCACGCCCGAGCCGGCGGCGCGGGCGCGGGAGCTCATGCTGCTCCTCGAAGGCGCCATGGCGCTGCTGCTGATCCACGGCGAGCGCGGCTATGCGGCCGCGGCGGCCGAGGCGGCGGCGCGGCTGCTTCGCACGGCCGATGAACCGGCGCGGCGCCGCCGGGGCAGGGCGGCGCCGCGCTAAGCTCCGGACGGACCCGGGCCGGCAGGCTCGGCCCGGGTCCGCCACGGCCGACGGTTCGTCAATAGGTTTTTTGCCGCGATAGACGAGATTGTCGTCGGCTCCGTCGGCCGGGCGGTCGACCGCGCCGGCCGGCTGTCGCCGGTGCTGTCGACGGCCGTCGGCGCTGCGGCCAGCGCCGCCGTGGCGCCCAGCAGGGTCGCGGCCATCGCCGCGAGAACATACGCCTTGGTCATTTTTGCCTCCGTCTGGCTGTCCAGGACGGGATCGGGGCCTCGCCCGGACCGCCTGGTCTGCACCTTGCCAGGGCCGGCCATCCGGCCCGGCCCCTGCCCGAGCGGCGTGCATCGACCGAGCGGGCACAATCGGAGGCTACGCCGCGCGCCCTTCGGTGGTGTTTCTGCGGCAGAGGAAAAGGGTTTCAGTTGTAACAGCAGCGGCGCCCGGGGCGGGAAGGGCCCGGCGATCTCCGGCAAAAAAAGGGCGCGCCGGAACCAGCGGGCCGTCGCGCGCCCCAGTTTCAACAGGGAGGACTACCAGTACGCACGCAAGAAGCAAGCACTTCGTACTCGACTGGTACTGCGCCGCGCCGCCGCATGGTCCGGCGCGCGGCGCGCCCGCCTCGCGTCAACTGCAGCCGCTGGTCGCCCCGCAGGTGTCGCATTTGAGGCAGGTGCCGTTGCGAACGAGGGTGAAGTTGCCGCATTCGCCGCAGGCGTCGCCCTCATAGCCCTTCATCCGGGCCTCGCGAATCTTGTCGAAGCGCGCATCCGCCGCGCGCAGGCTGATCGCCCCCGCCGTCACCTCGACGGCGCCGAGCGCCACCGCCTCGGCCGCCACGCCGCCGGCGCGCATCGTCGCGCCGCCGTTCAGCACATAGAGGTTGGAGCGGATGTAGCCGTTCGAGGCCAGCGCCATCACCGCCTGGCGCGGATCGGCGGTGGCCTCGACCACCGCCGGCGCCAGCTCGCCCTGCCGGTCGCCGCCGCCGAGGCTGTCATGGCGCAGATCGTCGGGCTTGGCATGCGCAAGATCGGTGCGGCCGAGGTACGAGATGGCCAGCTCGCGGAACACGTAGTCGAGGATCGAGGTCGCCATCTTGATCGTGTCGTTGCCCTCGACCAGCCCCGACGGCTCGAAGCGGGTGAAGGTGAAGGCCTCGACGAACTCCTCGAGCGGCACGCCGTATTGCAGGCCGATCGAGATGGCGATGGCAAAATTGTTCATCAGGCTGCGGAAGGCGGCGCCTTCCTTGTGCATGTCGACGAAGATCTCGCCGATGCGGCCGTCGTCGTACTCGCCGGTGCGCAAGTAGACCTTGTGCCCGCCGACCACGGCCTTCTGCGTGTAGCCCTTGCGCCGCTGCGGCAGGCGCTGGCGGCCGGCGACGTGCTTCTCGACGATGCGCTCGGCGATGATGCCGGCGCGCGCCGCCGCGGGCTGGGCGGCGATCTCCTCGGCCAGCTCGCCGGCGTCGTCGTCGAGCACCGTCGCCGACAGCGGTTGCGACAGCTTCGAGCCGTCGCGGTAGAGGGCGATCGCCTTCAGCGCCAGCTTCCAGGCCAGCAGGTAGGCGTTCTTGCAGTCCTCGACCGTCGCCGCGTTGGGCATGTTGATGGTCTTGGAGATGGCGCCGGAGATGAAGGGCTGCGCCGCCGCCATCATGCGGATGTGGCTCTCTGCCGAGAGGAAGCGCTTGCCGTCGCGGCCGCAGGGGCTGGCGCAATCAAACACCGCCAGGTGCTCCGGCCTGAGGTGGGGCGCGCCCTCGACCGTCATGGCGCCGCAGCAATAGATGTTGGCCGCTTCGATCTCGGCCTTGGCGAAGCCGAGCGCGCCGAGCATGTCGAAGCCGACGTCGTCGATCTCCTCGGCGGCGAAGCCGAGCGCCCGCGTGCAGAATTCCTCGCCCAGCGTCCACTTGTTGAAGGCGAAGCGGATGTCGAAGGCCGAGGCCAGCGCCTGCTCGATGGCGTCGATCGTCGCCTCGCGGAACCCCTTCGCCTTCAGCGTCTCGTGGTTGACGCCGGGCGCGCCCCTGAGCGTGCCGTGCCCGACCGCGTGGGCGACGATGTCGGCGATCCGGCCCTCGTCGTAGCCGAGCTTGGCCAGGGCCAGCGGCACGGTGCGGTTGATGATCTTGAAATAGCCGCCGCCGGCCAGCTTCTTGAACTTCACCAGGGCGAAGTCGGGCTCGATGCCGGTAGTGTCGCAGTCCATCACCAGGCCGATGGTGCCGGTCGGCGCGATCACCGTCGCCTGGGCGTTGCGGAAGCCGTGCCGCTCGCCCAGCCCCAGCGCGCGGTCCCAGGCGCGGCGCGCCGCGCCGACCAGGGCCGGGTCGGGGCAGTTGACGGCATCGAGCGGCACCGGCGCCACGTTCAGTCCTTCGTAGCCATCGCCCTCGCCGTGCGCGGCAAGGCGATGGTTGCGGATCACGCGCAGCATCGGCTCGCGGTTGCGGGCGTAGCCGGGGAAGGCGCCGAGCTCCTCGGCCATTTCGGCCGAGGTGGCGTAGGCGACGCCCGTCATCAGCGCGGTGATCGCCCCGCACAGCGCCCGGCCGGCGTCCGAATCGTAGGGCAGGCCGAGCGACATCAAGAGCGCGCCGATATTGGCGTAGCCCAGGCCGAGCGTGCGGAACTCGTAGGAGCGGCGCGCGATCTCGACCGAGGGGAACTGCGCCATCAGAACCGAAATCTCGAGCACCATCGTCCACAGCCGCGCGGCGTGCTCGAAGGCGACGGTGTCGAAGCTGCCGTCGGCGCGGCGGAAGGCCATCAGGTTGAGCGAGGCCAGGTTGCACGCGGTGTCGTCGAGGAACATGTATTCCGAGCACGGATTCGACGCATTGATCCGGCCGTCGGCCGGGCAGGTGTGCCAGTCGTTGATGGTGGTGTCGTACTGCACGCCCGGATCGGCCGAGGACCACGCGGCGTAGCCGATGTGGTCCCACAGCGTCCGCGCCTTGACCCGCTTGGCGACGCGGCCGTCGGTGCGGCGGATCAGCTCCCACTCGCCGTCGTCGAGCACCCGCTGCAGGAAGGCATCGGTGATGCGCACCGAATTGTTCGAGTTCTGGCCGGCGGCGGTGAGATAGGCCTCGGAATCCCAGTCGGTGTCGTAGGTGCGGAAATCGATCTCGGTGAAGCCCTGGCGGGCGAACTGGATCACGCGCTGGATGTAGTTCTCGGGGATCATCGCCCGGCGCGCGGCGAGGATCTCCTTCTTCAGCGGCGGATTGTCCTTGGCCTCGAAGCGGCCCGCGCCCTGGCCCTGGTGGCAGGCCTTGATGATGGCATTCAAATGCTTGCTGGCGAGCCGCGAGCCGGCCACCAGCGCCGCCACCTTCTGCTCCTCGACCACCTTCCAGTCGATGAAGTCCTCGATGTCGGGATGGTCGATGTCGACGACCACCATCTTGGCGGCGCGGCGGGTGGTGCCGCCCGACTTGATCGCGCCGGCGGCGCGGTCGCCGATCTTGAGGAAGCTCATCAGCCCCGACGACTTGCCGCCGCCCGACAGCGGCTCGTTCTCGCCGCGCAGGCGCGAGAAATTGCTGCCGGTGCCCGAGCCGTACTTGAACAGCCGCGCCTCGCGCACCCACAGGT
>CAYTWJ010000181.1:0-7030 GCA_964442055.1 uncultured Rhodospirillaceae bacterium
GGACATCGAGGAGGTGGCCGGTGCGACCCCAAGAGCCAGGCGTCGCCTCTCCCGGTCGATGACCTCAGCACCTCGGCATCGCGCCCGATCAGGCGCCGTCAGTGCTTCGACGCGCCGCGTTTGAAGCAGGATCGTGCCGTGGATGGCATTTGCGGTAATGGAAAGTAGTCGCGGCGACGCATCTCCGCCCAGCCGTTCCCCGCGACCTCGGCGTCGATCTCGGCAAGCGCGAACTGCCGCAAGCGCCGCTCTTGCGGGGACGTTGCGTGCGGCCTCTGCGCCGCCGAACGCTCCCGGCATGGACCGCGATCGGCGACGGTCATTCCTTCGGCTCCTTCGCAATGACTCTCGGGGCCAGATATTGCCGCAGGATGGCCGCCGATACGCAAGCGACGACCGCGGCCACATGCGATTCTGCGACATCGCGAATCTGCGACCCGCCCATTCGTCGTGGCGCAATGGCGCCCGAAATTCAGGGCAGCAATGCCCGAGACACCGCGCACGCTGCGTGCCGCGCGGCTTCCCCCCAACAGGGGGAGCAGCCGGCCGCGCAGTCCGACGAGGGTCGGTGACGGTTCTAGTCGATCAAAACCGCGATGGCACTGAACGCGCCGAGAAGGACCGTCATGCCGCCGAGATAAGCGATCGTTTGAAGCATGAGTTCGAGGAGGTCATTCACGCGTCATCCTCCTGGTCGCTTCAACTCACGCGTCGATGCTTGCCGCGCGGATGTGCCGCCGGCAAGTGACAATCTTTGGACCAGGCGGTACTCCATGACCGCCGCGGCGGCCTTGACCGCCGGGCCAAGTGCAATGTTCGTCGACCGGATGCGAATTCACCGGCGCCATCGCACGTCAAGCGGCCGCTCGTTCCCTCGCGATGATATGCGCGTGCCTGCGAGCGGGCTCTCCGCGGTGCAGAGCGAATTCGCCGGCGTCGGCTCCCCGATGTCATGCGCGGCGCGCATCGCGCCCCGCACGTTGCGGCGCGTCTCTTGAAACGGGTCGCAATTTCGACAACATGCCTGGCTATCGTCGGCTGTGCCGCCAGACGGCTTCGACCCAGCCAGCTTCCGCGCAGCCTTCGTGCGATGGGGTGAACCGTGAAACATTCCGGTCATCTGTCACTTCTGGCACGCAGTACACACGGCGTGCTGTTCCACGCCGCGATCACCATCCTTGCCGTCGGTGCCGCTTTTTCTCTTCCCGACGCGGCCGAGTTCGTGCTTTTCAAATGGTGGCCGAAGATCGAGTCCAGCTCCGGGCTGCTGCTCGCGACGGAAATCGGCTTCGCCGCCATCCTCGTGCTCGTCGGTAACATCTTCAAGCTGGCGTGGGACTGGCGGCGGAAGGCGAGTGCCGCGTCGGTCGCGGCGCTGGTTCACGCGCGCGGCGACGACGGATGGTTTGCGCGCCGGGCGTGGCATCGCCTGCACAAGGCGGTTCCCTCTCCGCGCGACGTGTGCATTATCTCGGTCACCGGCTACCACACCTTCGGGCCGGAGAATGCCTGGCTTCAGCGCCTGTTGTCGGACGCTTACGAGGTCCGTGTCCTTCTGCTCGATCCTTTCAGCGACGGCGCCGTGCGCCGCGTGCAATCTCTGCCCGATCCCGAGAAATTCCTCGAGCGCTACTGGGCCGAGACGGCGGAAAGTATCGCCTTCCTGCAGCGCCTCCATGAGGCCGGGAAGAACGTGAAGCTGAAGTTTTACCCCGGCCTGCCGTTCTGGAAGCTGGTGATCGTCGGCGACCATGCCTGGGTTCAGTACTGCCACGACGGATACGAGGTGAAGGACCAGCCCGAGTTCGTTTTTGCGCTGGTCAAGGATCAGCCCGCGCGCGGCCTCTTCGCGCCGTTCTACGTGAGCTTTCTCAACCAGTGGAACGATTCGAAGCATCCGGAATACAGCTTCGCCACCGGCGAAGTTGTCTATCGGGACGGCAAGGGGAACGAGACGGAGCGGACGCCGTTTTCCGCGCCGGCCAGCCAAGCGGCAAGGCCGGAGAGAATCGAGCACGCTCAATCACGGGATATCGCGGAAGTGCCATCAGCGGATATGGGCGCGGTTCTACGTCACAAGCGTCAGTTTCAAGAAATGGCGAAAGGCTGCGGGCACTAGCTTGGCGGCTCGCCCCGACCGCCACCGGGCTCCTCCGACATCGACGGCCCGGAAAGCCCGGCGGCGCGCTCGATTCCTGCGCCCTCCAGGCTGCGATCGCCGCCACCGCATCCATGCGGGCGCCACGCATGGCAGAGCGGGCCGTCGACTTGATCGGCGCCGGCTGACGCTCTGGGACCGCCCGCGCTGGCAAGGCCGCGGCGCCCTTGACCTTCCTGCCGCTGGAAGCTCGAAAATGATTTTCGTCGACGATCACACGCACCCCTTGGGTGCCGTTGGCGTCGCGCCCGGCCAAACAAAAGGTTTCGCCATGAAGGAACCACCGATTATGCCCGCCGAGCCTGGCGCCGCCCACGACGCCCCGCGCGCGCTCACCACCCGCCGCGGCTTCATCGCTGCGGCGAGCCTCGGCGCCGTCAGCCTTTACGGCCTGTGGGCGGCGTTCGGCGCCGCGCCGCTCGCCTTCTGGGCCGCGCCCGAGGAAGCGGCCCCCGCGGGACACGGCGCGCACGGTGCCGCGCCGTCGCGCCTGACGCCCGAGGAATTCCGCCGCCTCGCCGACGACTTCATCGCCCGCCACCGGCTGGCCGACGGCAGCGTCGCGCCCGATGGTCCGGCCGCGCCAGCCGTGCCGCCCGCTCCGGCCGACCACGGCGCCGCCCATGGAGCGGCGCATGGCGCGGCGGCGGCCGGCGCGGCGGCGCACGAAGCCATGCCCGGCGAGCCGGTCGAGGTCTATCTCGCCGTGCAGCAATGGGCGTTCGAACCCGGCGTGCTGCGGCTTCGGGCGGGCCGGCCCTACCGCTTCCGCATGATGGCCCTCGACGTGAGCCACGGCGCCTCGCTGCAGCTCGGCCGCGCCAGCCGCATCGTGCGGCTGCGCCCGGGCGTGCTCGACGAGCGCGAGCTGGCCTTTAGCGCGCCCGGCGAGGTGCTGGCCTACTGCACCGTCTATTGCGGCGTCGGCCACGACCGCATGTTCAGCCGCATCGTCGTCGCGTGAGGCGCACCGTGCCCGCCGCTTCCTTCGACTCCAGCTTGCGCGCCCTCGGCGCCGGCGACCGCTCGCTGCTTGTCGGCCTGATCGCGGCAGCCGTCGCGACGCTGGCGCTCGGCGTGCTGTTCGGCGCCCTCACCGGCTTCGCCCGCGCCGGCTTCTTCGCGCCGGCCCCCGACGCCGGCTACCGGCTGATGACGCTGCACGGCGTGAGCGCCTTCTTCTACTGGCTCTACTTCGCGCAGGCCGCGCTGCTGCTCGCGCTCGCCGCCGGGTACGGCCGGCGCACGCCGCGGCTCGCCCTGGCGCCGGCCGCCTGGGCCGGTTTCGCGCTGATGCTCGCCGGCTTCGCGGCCAACCAGGCGGGCACCTGGCTCGGCGCGCCGCTGCTCTACGACGGCTCGCCCGAGATCGTCGCCGACGACGACCGCCTGGCCGCCGGCGTCTTCTACGTCGGCTACCTGCTGCTCGGCGCCGGGCTGTTCCTGCTCGCCCTGGCGGCGGTCGGCACCGCGCTCGCCGGCAAGGCGGAGACGCCCGGACGGCCCTGGCCGGCAATCGCCTTCGGCGCCGTCGCCTGGGCCGGGCTCGTCATGGTCAGCGCGGTGGCGATGCTCAACGCCTTCCTGCCGGCGGCGCTGTGGGCGTTCGGATTCGCCGAGCGGCCGGCCGATCACAGCACCGGCTGGCACCTGCTGTTCCACAACCTGCACTACCTGCCGCTGATGGGCACGGTGCTGGTGTGGTACGCGCTGGTGCGCGAGATGACCGGCCTCGGGTCGATCATGGGCGAGCGGTTTTCGAAGGCGGTGTTCGCCCTCTATCTCGTCGTCGTGCCGCCGACCTCGCTCTACCACATGTTCCTCGATCCGGGTCTGGCGCCGTCGGTGCGCGCGCTCGGCTCGCTGCTGTCTCTCTTCATCAGCGTGCCGACGATCGCGGCGTTCCTGGTCATCGTCGCCTCGCTCGAGGCGCAGGCGCGGGCACGCGGCGCGCGCGGGCTGTTCGGCTGGCTCGGCATCCTGCCGTGGCGCGAGCCGGCGATGACGGCGATCGGCATGGCGGTGGTCAACCTGGCCCTCGGCGGGACGCTCGCCTTCGTCCTCATCCAGGAGCGGCTCGCCGGCTTGCTCAGCGACACCTTCTTCGTGCCCGGCTACTTCCATCTGCTCACCGTCGGCACGGTGTCGCTGACCCTGCTCGCGGCGCTGACGTGGCTGCTGCCCGGCCTGACCGGGCGCGCGCTGTGGCGGCCGCCTCTGCTCCGCGCGCTGCCCCATGCGGTGACGGCCGGCGTCGTGCTGTTCAGCCTCGCCGGCGTCGCCGCCGGCCTCACGGGCATGCCGCGGCGGGTGCTCGACGTCGGCTACGACGGCGCGGCGCCGGCGGCGTGGCTCGTGCTGTCGCGCGTGATGGGCGCGGGCGCGGCGGTGATGGCCGCGGCACTGCTCGCCCACGCCTGGGGCCTTGCGCGCAGCCTGGTCGGACGGCGCGCCGAGCTGCCCGTGCCGGCGGCGGCGGCGGCACCGGACGGGGCGGCGCTGCGCCAGGCGGCGCTGACCGGGCCGCTCTCGGTCGTGCTGTTGGTGGCCGCGATGTACGCCGCGACCGCCGCCGCCTTCTGGCTGATGCGTTCGCTGCCGCTGGCGATGGCGGGCGGCGGCCACTGAGGGGAGACGCGCGATGAGCGAAGACGCCTGGTTGCTCGCCCTCACCGGCGCCGTATGGGCGGCGCTCGCGGCGCTCTACGCCCTGGTGCCGGCATTCCACATGCCGGGCAGCGCACTGGTCTGGGGTTGCGGCGCCGTGCTCTTTACGCTGATGGCGGCGGCGGCGGCGCTGGCCGAACGCGGCGCGCCCCGCGGATAGGCGAGCCGCCACTCCTGCCGGCCGCTCAGCGCCACGGATGCCGGTAGGCGAATTCGGTGCGCGACGGCTCGGCCTGTCCGGGACGGCGGATCTCCACCTCGATGCGATAGGTATCGGCGCCGGGGAGCAAGAACCAGTTGCCGTAGCTCGGCGCGCCGCCGATGTCCATCGGCTCGAGTCGTTTGTTGGCGCCGACCAGCCCGAGCGGGGAAACCCGTGCCGTCACCTCGGCGTCGGCGATGCGCTCGCCGCTCGGCTCGTCGAACAGCGCGATGGTAACGTGATAGCGATGCGCGCCGCGCGGCGGGCCGCCGTGCATCTCGCGCTCGGGATGGCCGCGCGGATGGCGCTCGACCAGCGCCGCGGGAAAGACGCCGAGGTAGGCGGAGACGCCGTCGACCAGCCGATGCCAGCCGACATCCTCGGCGCCGGCGGGCGCTTGCCACGCGGCGAGCCCGGTCAGCGCCAGGGTTGCCAAGACGACGGAACGCAGCTGCGGGAACATGGGCGACGCTCCTCTGCCAGATGGCGCCAATCAGCGGTCCGTGGCATCCGCCGGCTTGACCGCCTTCCACAGGCTGATCAGCCCGGCCCGGCGTCCGACGCGTTCGACCGGGACGAAGCCGGCCCGGCGCAGCAGGTCGGGCGCGTCGCCGCGCAACAGGCCGCGGGCCCGCGTCAGCCAGGGCGGCCAGACGGCGAGCCACCAGAGCGGCAAGGCCGGCCAATCGAGATCGACCATCACCAGGCGGCCGCCGGGCTTCAGCACGCGCCGGGCCTCGGCCAGCCCGGCCGGGCGCAGATCTTCGGGCAGGTGGTGCAGCACGAAGCTTATGGCCACCACGTCGAAGCTTGCCGCCTCGAACGGCAGCGCCTCCAGCGCGCCCGGCCGGAATTCGGCCGCATTTCGCGCCGCCGCCGCGTTGGCGCGTGCGACGCGGATCATGTCGGGGCCGGGATCGACGCCGATGGCGCGGCCCCCGGCACCGACCCGGTCGGCGGCGAGGCGGGTCAGCACGCCGGTGCCGCAGCCGGCGTCGAGCAGCCTTTCGCCGGCCCGCAGGTCGGCGACGGCCAGCGTGCGCTCGCGGAACGCCGGCCCCAGGCCCATCGACCGGCACATGACGTCGTAGACCGGCGCCGCCCAGTCCATGGTCAGGCCGCGCGTCTGCGGCACCGGCCCGACCGGCACCGGCAACGGGCCGCGGCCGGCGATCGCCGCCCACAGCCAGGCGACCGGGCAGGCCATCAGCACGACGGCCGCCAGCGCGGTCCACACCGACCACCCGAACAGCAGCAGCACGCCCGCCGCCAGCGCGAGCGAGGCCAGCGGACAGATCCAGGTCCGGTCGCGCCGTCCGTCGCCGTCGGCCGCGCTCATGTCGCCCCGAGCCGCATGCGCCTGAGCAGCGCCGAGTTGACGATCACGGAGAGCGAACTCAGCGCCATCGCCGCCGCGGCGATGATCGGGTTGAGGAAGCCGAGCGCCGCCACCGGGATGCCGATGCTGTTGTAGATGAAGGCCCAGAACAGGTTCTGCTTGATGCGCCTGAGCGTGGCGCGCGACAGGCGGATCGCCGCCACCACCTCGCGCACGTCGTCGCGCACCAGGATGATGCCGCCGGTCTCCTTGGCGACGTCCGAGCCCGAGCCGATGGCGATGCCGATGTCGGCGGCGGCGAGCGCGGGGGCGTCGTTGACGCCGTCGCCGACCATGGCCACCACCTTGCCTTGCCCCTGCAGGTCGCGGATCACGCGCGCCTTGTCGGCGGGCAACACCTCGGCGATCACGCGGTCGATGCCGAGCTCGCGGCCGATCGCCTCGGCGGTGCGCCGGTTGTCGCCGCTCAGCATGACCACCTCGATTCCCTCGGCCAGCAGGCTGGCGACAGCCTCCCGGGCCTCGGGCTTCAGTGTGTCGGCGACGCCGACGACGCCGACGAGGGCGCCGTCGGCGCCGACCAGCATCGCCGTCTTGCCGGCCGCCTCCAGCCTGGTCATCGCCGCCTCGGCCGGCGCCGGGTCGATGCCTTCGCGGCCGAACA
>CAYTWJ010000182.1:0-6996 GCA_964442055.1 uncultured Rhodospirillaceae bacterium
CCAGCGACTGGCCAGCGGTATCATCACCGCGTCGGGAACGCTGGCGCAGCTGATCCCGCCGTCCACGGTTCTGATTCTGGTCGGCACGCTGCTGCAGAATGCCAATACGCAGGCGAACCTGGCCTTGGGCCGCTTCAGCGCCAACCCGGTCACCGTTACCGACCTGTTCGTTGCAGCAATAGTGCCCGGCTTGCTGCTGGTCGGCCTGTTCGCCGCCTGGCTGGTCACGGTGGCGCTGGCCCGGCCGGAGCGCTGCCCGCCGATCGCGATGTCGGCCGAAGAACGCCGCACGCTCGGCCGGCGCATCGTGAAGGCGTTGGTGCCGCCATTGCTGCTCATCGTCGCGGTGCTGGGCTCGATCCTTTTCGGCATCGCCACGGCCACCGAATCGGCCTGCGTCGGCGTCGTCGGGGCGACGCTGCTCGCCGCCCTGCGCCGGCGCGTGTCGCTGGCGGTGCTGCGCGAGGTCTGCCGGACGACGCTCAACCTGAGCACGATGATCTACGTCATCCTGTTCGGTGCGACGATCTTCTCGCTGGTCTTCCGCGGGCTCGGTGGCGAGAAGATCGCCGAGGACGTCCTCGGCGCGATCCCCGGCGGCAGCACCGGCGCCACCTTGGCGACGCTGCTGCTGATGTTCGCGCTCGGCTTCTTCATCGACACCTTCGAAATCATCTTCATCGTCGTGCCGATCTTCGCCCCGGTGCTGCTGAAGATGGGCGTGGATCCGCTCTGGCTCGGGGTGATGATGGGGATCGTCCTGCAAACCAGCTACCTGACCCCGCCGTTCGGCTTCGCGATCTTCTACCTGCAGGGCGTGGCGCCGGACCTCGCCACCGCCACGATCTATCGCGGCGTGACACCGTTCGTCGTGCTGCAGCTGTTGGCGGCAAGCTTGGTGTGGCTTGTGCCGGCGATCGGCACCTGGCCGGTCCAGGCATTCCGCTAGCGTCGAGGCGTTATGAAACTTGGCAACCGAGAAGGAGCGACGACATGAAGCGTAGACAGTTTGTCACGGCAGTGGGGGGCGGCGGGCTCGCCGCCGCGCTCGCCGCCGGCAGCGGCCCGGCGATCGCCCAGGGGCGCAAGGAATGGCGCATGCAGATGACCTGGGCGAAGAACTCGCCGGCGCTGGCGACCGGCGCCAACGCGCTGGCCGAATTCGTCTCCAAGGCCACCGGCGGGCAGCTCACGGTCAAGGTCTACGCCGCCGGCGAGATCGTGCCCGCCCTGCAGACCATGGACGCGGTCGCCAACGGCTCGCTGCACATGGGCCACGGCTATCCCGCCTATTGGGGCGGCAAGCTGCCGGCGATCAACTTCCTGTCGCCGCTGCCCTTCTCGATCACCTCGCAGGAGCAGAACGCCTGGTTCGCCTACGGCGGCGGCCAGGAGATCGCCGACAAGCTCTACGCCAAGCTCGGCGTCAAGTTCTTCCCCAGCGGCAACACCTCGGTGCAGGCGGCGGGCTGGTACAACAAGGAAGTCAAGGCGATCGGCGACTTCAAGGGCCTGAAGATCCGCGCCGGCGGCATGGGCGGCAAGGTGCTGCAGGCGGCCGGGGCGGCCCCGGTGCAGATCGCCCTCGGCGAGGTGCCGCAGGCGCTGCAGTCGGGCGCCATCGACGGCGCCGATTTCGTCGGTCCCTACAACGACATGGCCTTCGGCCTGCACAAGGTGGCCAAGTTCTACTACTGGCCCGGCTGGCAGGAGCCGTGCGGCGCGCTCGACTGTTTCGTCAACCTGCAGGCCTGGGACTCGCTGAGCGCCGAGCAGAAGGAGATTTTGCGCGTCGGCAACGAATACGCCAATGCCCGGGTGCTCAACGAGTTCGTGGCCAAGAACGCCGAGGCGTTCCACGAGCTGGTCAACGTGCACAAGATCCAGGTCCGGCTGTTCAACGACGACACACTCAAGGCGCTGGGCGAGCTGGCCGGCCAGGTGATCCGCGCCGAAGCGGCCAAGGATGCCGACAGCCAGATGGCCTTCGACAGCCTGATGAAGTTCCGCGAGCGCACCATCCCGTACACCAAGATCGCCGAGTACGAGTTCATGCGGGCGCGGGCCCTGCCGTTCAAGTATATCTAGGGGAGACTCGACGGGCGGCGGCCGGCCGAAACCTGCCGCCGCCCGTCAAGATTTCGGTAACGGGACAAATGCAGCGACAGGGTATCGGCGCCCGAGTGCCGCGCAAGGAGGACGGGCGCTTCCTCGAGGGCCGCGGCAACTACGTCTCGGACATGGTGCTGCCGGGGCAGAGCGAGGTGGCATTCCTGCGCAGCCCGGTGGCGCACGGCCGCATCCTGGCGGTGCGCAAGCCGCCGGGTCGCGAATCGGCGGTGTTCGTGCGCGCCGACCTCGCGGCGATTGCGCCGATCGCGCCGACCTCGACCCTGCCGTCCTACAGGGTCTCCGAACAGCATCCGCTGGCCCACGGCAAGGTGCGCTTCGTCGGCGAGGCGGTGGCGCTCTGCGTCGCGCGCACGCGCGCCGAGGCCGAAGACATCGCCGAGCAGATCGAGCTCGAGATCGACGAGCTGCCGCCGCTGGTCGATGCCCATGCCGCGCGCCAGGACGCCGCGGTCCGCGTGCACGACGAGTGGGACGACAACCTGTTCGTGACGCTCAATCTCGACAACGGCTTCGCCGCCGCGGCCAAGGACGCGCCGGTGGTGGTGCGGCGCGAGATCGCGCTGGCGCGCCAGGCGATGGTGCCGATGGAAGGCAAGGCCGTGCTGGCGGCATGGGACGATCGGGCGGACCAGCTCCTGGTCTACACCTCGACCCAGGTGCCGCACATGATCCGCATCGGCATCGCCCAGGCGCTCGGCCTCGACGAGGCGCAGGTCCGCGTGGTCTCGCCCGACGTGGGCGGCGGCTTCGGCTACAAGTGCGTGCTGCATCCCGAGGAGCTGTGCGTCGCCTGGCTCGCCTACCGCTTTCGGCGTCCGTTCCGCTATGTCGAGGACCGGCGCGAGCATCTGGTCGCCGGCGCCAACACGCGCCAGCACCACTACCGCCTGACCGGCTATGCGGATTCCAGCGGGCGCCTGCTGGCGCTCGACGCCGAGATCACGATCGACGGCGGGGCCTACTCGAACTGGCCGTTCACCGCCGGGCTCGAGCCGGGGCAGGCCACCGGCAACCTGCCGGGGCCCTACGACTTCCGCGGCTACCGCTGCCGCACGCACTGCGTCGCCACCAACAAGCCGGGCTTTCTGCCCTATCGCGGCGTGGCGCGCACCGGCGTCTGCTTCGCCATGGAGCTGATGATCGACGCCATCGCGCGCGCGGTCGGGCGCGAGCCCTGGCAGGTGCGCCACGAGAACCTCGTGCCGGCCGCCGCCATGCCCTACGACAACGTGGCGCGCAAGCACTACGACAGCGGCGATTACCAGCGCAGCCTGCTGATGACCAAGGAGAAGCTCGGACTCGAGTCCTGGCGCGAGCGCCAGCGCCGCGGCGAGCCGGACGGGCGGCGCATCGGCATCGGCTTCGCCAGCTATTGCGAGCAGTCGGCGCACGGCACCGCCGTGTTCGCCGCCTGGGGCCTGCCGCTGGTGCCGGGCTACGACCAGGCGACGGCGCGGGTCACGCCCGACGGCGGGCTCGAAGTGCGCGTCGGCGTGCACTCCCACGGCCAGGGCATGGAGACGACGCTCGCCCAGGTGGCCTGCGAGGTGCTCGGCCTCGACGTCGCCAAGGTCCGCGTCGTGCACGGCGATACCGCGCTGACGCCCTATTCCACCGGCACCTACGCCTCGCGCAGCATCGTCATGGCCGGCGGCGCGGTGGCCAATGCCTGCAACGAACTGATTCCCCGGCTGCTGCGCATCGGCGCGCATCTCATGCAGTGCGCCCTGATCGAGGTGCGCTTCGAGGGCGGCCGGGTGGTCGGGCCGCGCGATTCGGTCGGCATCGCCGACATCGCCCATGCCTGGTACAAGCGCCCCGAGCGGCTGCCTCCCGACGTCGATCTCGGCGGGCTCGAGGCGACGGTCGGCTTCCGGCCCAAGGTCGACACCGGGGTCTTCAGCTACGCCTCGCACGCCGCCGCGGTGGCGGTAGACACCGAGACCGGCCAGATCGAGATACTGGACTACGTCATCGTCGAGGACTGCGGCACGATGGTGAACCCGATGGTGGTCGAGGGGCAGACCGTCGGCGGCGCGGTCCAGGGCATCGGCACGGCGCTCTATGAGGAATCGCCCTACGACGCCAACGGCCAACCGCTGGCCTCGACCCTGGCCGATTACCTGCTGCCCGGCCCCGCCGAGGCGCCGCGCTTCCGCATCTACCATCTCGAGACGCCCTCGCCCTACACCGCCTACGGCATCAAGGGCATGGGCGAGGGCGGCGCGATCGCGCCGCCGGCGGTCATCTTCAACGCCGTCAACGACGCGCTGCGCGATCTCGGCGTCGAGATGCGCGAGACGCCGCTCACCCCCCGCCGCCTGGTCGAGGCGATCGCGGCCGCCGCCGGGGAGGGGCCGACGGCGTGAAGGCGGCGCGTTTCGACTATCACCGCGCGCGCGACCTCGATGACGCGGTCGCCACCCTCGCCGCCAATGCCGAGGCCAAGGTTTTGGCCGGCGGCCAGTCGCTCGGCCCGATGCTCAACCTTCGCCTGGCGCGGCCGTCGCTCCTCGTCGATGTGGGGCGCATCGAGGCGTTGCGGTCGGTCGCCGACGATGGCGACGCCGTTCGGATCGGCGCGGCGGTCACCCATGCCGCGATCGAGGACGGCTGCGTCGCTGCTCCGGGCGGCGACATCCTGGCCGCGGTCGCCGGCCGCATCGCCTACCGGGCGATCCGCAACCGCGGCACGATCGGCGGCAGCCTGGCGCACGCCGATCCGGCGGCGGACTGGCTGACGGTGCTCGCCGCGCTCGATGCCGAGGTGCTGATGGTCTCGCCGCGGGGCCGCCGGCGCGCGCCGGTCGCCGGCTTCATGCTCGGGCCCTTCACCACGCCGCTTGCCGCCGACGAGCTGATCGAGGCGGTGCGCCTGCCCAAGCCCTCGCCATTGGCGCGCTGGGGCTATTGCAAGCTCTGGCGGAAGACCGGCGAGTTCGCCGAGGCGCTGGCCGCCGCCTTCGTCGACCCTGCGCGCGGCCTCGCCCGCGTCGTCATGGGGGCCACCGAGGGCCCGCCGACAATTCTCGACGGGCTGGGCGCGGGCCTCGCTGCCGGCGGCCCCATCGCCGACGCGGCCGAGATCGCCGAGGCGGTGAAGCGGGCGCTGCCCGACGGCGGCATCTACGAGCACAGGGTCCACGCCGCGGCGGTGCGGCGCGCGATCGGCCAGGCAAGCGCGGCATGAAGACGATCTCGCTCACGGTCAACGGTCAGCGCGTCGAGGCGGCGGTCGAGCCGCGCACGCATCTCGCCGATTTCCTGCGCGAGCATTGCCGGCTCACCGGCACGCATCTCGGCTGCGAGCACGGGGTGTGCGGCGCCTGCACCGTGCTCATCGACGGCGCGATCGCGCGCGCCTGCATCACCTTCGCGGTCGCCTGCGACGGGACCGACATCCGCACCGTCGAAGGGTTCGCCGACGACGAGCTGATGCGGCGGCTGCGCGCCGCCTTCACCCGCGAGCACGGGCTGCAATGCGGCTTCTGCACGCCGGGCATGCTGATCACCGCGCGCGACATCATCCGGCGGCTGGGGGCGATCGACGAGGCGCGCCTGCGCAGCGAGCTGAGCGGCAATCTCTGCCGCTGCACCGGCTACGCCGGCATCGTCAACGCGGTGCTCGCGGCCATGCGTGAGCTGCCACCGGGCATTGCCCCGGCCAGGGGTGCGATGCCGGTGGTGGCCGTCGCGGCGGTGACGCCGTCCGCCCCGCTGCCCGAACCGGTGCCTGCGCCGGCCGGCGCGATGCGGCCAGCGGCGCGCGCCGCGGCTTCTGCCGGCGGCGGCACCGTGCTGACCGAGAGCTTCAGCCTGCCGCACGCCGCCGAGCAGGTCTGGTCGATCATGCAGGACCTGCCGCTGGTCGCGAGCTGCCTGCCGGGCGCCGAGCTGGTGGATTATCGGGGTGGCGACAAGGTCCGGGGCCGGGTCGGCGTCAAGATCGGGCCGATCAATGCCGTCTTCGCCGGCGACGCCGAGGTGACGCGCGAGCCGGCCGAGCGGCGAGCGGTGATCCGCGGCGGCGGACGCGACCAGCGCAGCGGCTCGCGTGCGAACGGCACGCTCGCTTACGCCGTGACGGCGGTGCCGGAAGGCGGCAGCAAGGTGGACGTCAGGCTCGAATTCGCGCTCAGCGGGCCGCTGGCGCAGTTCAGTCGCTCGGGCCTGGTCAAGGCCTTCGTCTCGCGGCTGGTCGGCACCTTTGCCGAGAACCTTCGCCACCGGCTTGAGCCGGGCCTTGGCGCCGCGCCCGCGCCGGCCAGGCTGGACCTGGGCGCGCTCGTCTGGGCGGCGCTGCGCGACCGGATCAAGGCCGTCCTCGCCCGGTTGTTCGGGCGGCGCGCGGCATAGTCCGCTCGCGCCGGTGCGGAGCCGCCGTCGCCCGATGGCGCCGCGATTCTCGCCGCGACCTTCCACACCGCTTCGCCGTCGCGCGCTCCGGGGTGGCAGCCGCCGATCGCGCACGGCGGTGAGCACGGCGTCGCCGGGGAATGTCTGGTCCCTGCTGTCGAAGGCCGGTTCGCCGCACGCAACCATGAACCAGCGCTCGAAGCGGGCACACCCATGCCATGGGCGCTGCCCGCGTCTTTACGGATCAGGATGGCCGCGATCGCCGGCCCTGCCATCGCCGGCCCTTTGATCGGGGCGGCGAACATCAGCTGGGCGGGATCGGTGCGAGGCTTAGCTTGAATTCAAAGGGTCATTTGCCTTGCGCGATGCGGGCGACGCGGTGAAACTGCGCCCGGGAGATGCGCGGTTCCGCCGGTGATTCAGCACCTAAGGCACATTGCGATCCACGTCGCCATCTATGGTGCCGGGCAAGCGAGCGGGCGGATCCTGCAGCTGCTGGCGCTGCCG
>CAYTWJ010000183.1:0-6991 GCA_964442055.1 uncultured Rhodospirillaceae bacterium
CGCTGACCCGCCACCGCGAGCCCGACATGACCTTTGTCGTCGCGACGGCTGAGGCGATCGCGCCGCATTTGCGCCCCGGGCAGATCGTGGTGCTCGAATCGAGCACCTATCCCGGCACGTCCGAGGAAATGCTGCGTCCGATCCTCGAGCGCGGCGGGCTCAAGTCGGGCATCGATTTCTTCCTCGCCTATTCACCCGAACGCGAGGATCCGGGCAACCCGAACTACGGCGCGGCCAACATTCCCAAGGTCGTCGGCGGCGACGGCGGCGATGCCCTCGCCGTGGCGCTGGCGCTCTACAGTGCGGCCGTGGTTGGCACCGTGCCGGTCTCCGACATGCGCACCGCCGAGGCGGTGAAGCTGACCGAGAACATCTTCCGCTCGGTCAACATCGCGCTGGTCAACGAGCTCAAGCTCATCTTCGCCGCCATGGACATCGACGTCTGGGAGGTGATCGAGGCGGCCAAGACCAAGCCTTTCGGCTTCATGCCGTTCTATCCCGGGCCGGGGCTGGGCGGCCATTGCATCCCGATCGACCCCTTCTATCTGACCTGGAAGGCGCGCGAATACGGCGTCGCCACGCGCTTCATCGAGCTGGCCGGCGAGATCAACACCGCGATGCCCGAGCGGGTCGTGCGGCGGCTCGCCGAGGCGCTCGACGAGCGCGCCGGGCGCGGCCTCAAGGGTGCGCGCATCCTGCTGCTCGGCATGGCCTACAAGAAGAACGTCGACGACATGCGCGAAAGCCCGACGCTGGTCATCGCCGAGAAGCTGCGCGGGCGCGGCGCCCGGATCGACTACCACGATCCTTTTGTGCCCGAGGTCGCGCCGACGCGCGAGCATCCGACGCTCGCCCGCATGAAGTCGGTGCCGCTGACGCCGGAGCGGCTCGCCGCCAGCGACGCGGTGCTGATCTGCACCGATCACGATGCGATCGACTACGGCTGGGTGGTCGAGCACGCGCCGCTGGTGGTCGACACGCGCAACGCAACCCGCGCCGTTACCCGCCACCGCGAGCGCATCGTCAAGGCCTGAGGCGTCGTTACGGCTCGACGAACGGCGGCTCGACGCCGGGCGGCACCGGCACGGCAAAGGTGTTCAGGGTCATCGCCACCAGGGCGTAGTAGCCGAGGATGCCGACCAGATCGACCAGGCCGCGGGGGCCGAGTTGGCGCGAGGCTTCGGCGTAGGTGCTGTCGCTGACCCGCCGCGTGCGATAGAGCTCGTCGGCGAGCGTCAACACCGCGCGCTCGTCAGCGGCGGCACCGGCCGGGATCTCGCCGCGCTTGACGGCGGCGATAAGCGCCGGCGGGACGCCCGCCTCGGCGGCGATCCGTGCGTGCACGTGCCATTCGAACTGAGCCCGCCAATGCGCCGCGCCGTAGAGGATGGCCAGCTCGGCGAGGCGCTTGGGCAGTGCGCTGTTGAAGCGCAGGTAAAGGCCGAGGCGCTGCGCCGCCTCGGCCAGCGGCGGGCTGTGGAGCCAGGGGCCGAAGGGCCCGGCGATGCCGCCGCGCGGCCCGGCCGCGATCTCGTCGTGGATGCGCCGCTGCTCGGCGGTCATCGCCGCCGGTTCCGGCGCGCTCAGTCGCTGGCTCACCTGGTCCTCCTCGTCAGCGGCCCGCCTACCAGTAGCGGACGCGGCCGACGTCGAGGTGGACGAAGCCGGAGCGCGGGTAGTAGCCGACGCCGCCGCCCTTCAGGCTGATCGCCGCTTCGCGGACCCGCGTGAGGTCCCGCCCAGGCACGCGGATGTCGATCGCCAGGCCTTGCATGTGCAGGCTGTTGCGCGCCACCTGGCCGCTTTCGCGTGCCAGCTTGGCGTTGCTTGCCGGCGAACGGTAGCCCGAGATCACGTGCAGCGGCTCGCCGGTGTCGAGCTGCTGGCGCAGCGAATCGAGCAGCACCAGCAGCCGGCCGTCGATGGGGTGGGTCTGGTCGTTGCGGTGGTCGCGCAACACGATGGCGATCTGCTCGAGCGCCTCGGCGACGAAGCGGCCGTCGGCCCAATAGACCGTGTCGAGCTTTTCGTCGGTGTGCAGGTTGACAAAGCCGATGCTGCGCACGCGCCTGTATGGCCCGAAATAGCGGGCCGCCGCCGCGGGCAGCGCGGAAAGGCCGGTTGAAGCGGCGACGCCGGCGGCCAGCAAGGTGCGGCGCGTCAGGCCGGTGCGATCGGTCATGGCGTCACCCCCCGCGAAACAACGGATTTCGAGAGACCCTGATAGCATCACCGGGGCGCGGTTACAATTCTCTTAAGCCGCGCGCCCTTTCAGCCGCGGCAGCCGCCAGGCGCGGAGCCGGTGGGGGCGCTCGCGCCGGCGAGGGCCGCGGCCAGGCGAGCATCGCGCCCGTAAAGGTCGTCATAGAACCGCGTCGTGCCGTCGGCATCCGCCGCCGCGGTGAAATAGAGCAACCACACCGGCAGCGGTCGGGCCACCTTCAGGCGCAACGTGGCTCCGTCCTCGATCGCGCCGACGATACGTTCGGCCGGCCAGCCGGCAGGCTCGAGCAGGTAGACGGCGAGGTCGAGCGGGTGTTCGACGCGCACGCAGCCGTGGCTGAGCGCGCGGTTGTCGCGCCGGAACGCGGCCTTGCCGGGCGTGTCGTGCAGGTAGACGTTGAAGGCGTTGGGCATCTCGAATTTCAGCCGGCCGAGCGCGTTCTGCGGCCCCGGCCGCTGCACCAGCTGGAAGGGAAAGTAGTCTGCGCGTACCCGCCCCCAGTCGATATCGCGCGCATGCGGGTCGCTGGTGCCGTTGGCGATGATCATGTCGTTGGCGGCGAGATAGTCGCGGTTGCGCCTGAGCCTGGGCAGGATCTCCTTGCGCGCGATCGAAGGCGGGATGACCCAGGGCGGGTTGATCGCGACCTCGTCGATCTGCGCGCGAAAGACCGGCGTCGGGTGCCGGCTGTCGCCGACGATCGTGCGCGCGGCGAGCGCCGTGGCGCCGCCGTTCTCGACGACGAGCTGCGCGGCGGCGGCGTTGACGATCAGTCGTCGCTCGCCGAACGCGCGCGGCAGGCTGCGCCAGCGCTCGAGATTGAGCGCGATCTGCGCGACGCGCCGCTCGGCCGATACCGCCAGTGCCGCCTGGGTCAGGCGGCCGATGCGCCCGTCCGGATTGAGGCCGTGACGCTCCTGGAAGCGGCGCACCGCGTCGATGAGGGCCCTGCCGGCAATAAGGTCGCCCTCGATTTCCAGGCGCCGGCGCAGCGCGGGCAGCCGCGCATCTCCGTCGAGGCGAAGCTCCGGGCCGGGCGCCACCAGCGGCCAGCCGCCTGGCCCGGTCATCGCGCGGTAGCGCGCGAGCGACTCGCGCAGCTGCCGGTAACCGGGGTGCGGCGGGGGCAGCGACGCGAGCCAAGCTGCGAGATCGTTTCGCTCCAGCGCTGCGGCGAGCGAGGCGGCCGCATCGAAAGGATCGGGGGCCAAGGCCCAATCGGTCTCGATCATCCCCGGATCAACGCGCCCCTGCCGGAGATGCGTGGCCAAGGCGAGCAAGCCATCGCTCAGCATCAGCTCGCGCTCAGCGCCCCGCGCCGCCAGGGTATCGCTGTGGTAGGTGGCGGGATCGAGCCCGTGGCTCTCGGCCTCGCCCAGCGCCGCCTCGACCAGCCGCGCGGCGGCATCGTCGGGCGCCCAGATGGGGCGGAAGTCGCGTGCGCGGTAGAGATTCGCCAGCGCGTCGGGCAAGCGTGCCGGGAAACCGAGGTTGGCGGTCTCGATCCGCGCGCGCAGCTCGGCGGCCGAAGGAGTCTCGGCGCCGGCGCGCAGCGGCAGGACGAACAGTCCCGCTGCTACGGAGAACAATACAAGCATCGCGGCGAGCGTGCGCCGCCGCGTCAGCCTCGACCGCTTATGCATCCTCGCAGGGTAGCGGCGCCGCCAGGCGGCGGCAACCCGCGAGCTGACCGTCCGCGATCCGGGAAGCCGTACGGGTTAGCGCCGTGCGGCGGCCGGCTCGGCCAAGGCCCGCATCGCATCGAGAACCGGCAGGAAGTGCTCGAGCGCCTCGATCTCGCCGGTCTCGAACAGGCGACGCGCATGACGTTCGGCGGCCGCCGCCGCGGCAGCGCTTTGGCGCGCGAACAGGCGCGACGCCATCTGCCAGGCTCGCGCCCGCAGCGCCGTCAGTTTGGCGTCGGCGGCCGGCTGAGCCCGCAGGGCGATTTGTTGCAGCAGCGGGCCGGCGGGGAGTGTCACTGGCGAGGTCGGGTTGGTTTGCGCGAGAGCGGTCATGACACGGCCCTCAGCGGCAACGGGGCTATTTCGGCGGCCTCGATCATCGCCTCGGCCAGAGTCTGGTAGGCGCTCGACCATGCCTCTCCGACCTCGGCAGTGTAGGCCGGGCCGAGGACCTGCCCGAGCGCCCAGAGCAGGGCGGAGCCGACGCTGGCGTAATGATGGCGGGCGACACCGTACTGGACGTGCCGGCGGGCAAGGTCGCAAACGTTCTCCAGGATGGCGTCGAGATTGTGCAGGTTGCCGACGACGGTCGAGAGCGCGGCCATCAGCTTGGCGCCCTGGCTCGCCAGATCGGCCCGGAACAGCGGCCGGGTCGAGGGATCGATCAGGAACAGCCGTTCGTAGAAGAGGCGCGCGGTTCGATCGCGCACCGGCACCAGCGTTTCGAACGTCTCGCGCACCAGCGCGATCTGCTGCGGCGTCATCGCTTGTCCTCCTCGGCGGGCACCCGTCACCGGGGCGGGCTGCCCGAGATTGCAAGGTGAGGATGTCAAGCGGCTGTTTCCGTCCGATGTCGCCGTGCCCCGAGAATTGTTTCAATTGTTTCAGACCCGACGGTCGGCGCGGATCCGCGCCGGCTATGTCGCGACCGCAGCCGATTCTGTCGGTGCCGGCTGGACGCGGGCCGGCGGCAGCCACAGGGTCGCCGTCGTGCCATGCCCTTCGGTGCTGGCGATATCGAGGCGGCCCTGGTGCAGCTCGGCAAGCTGGCGGCTGATGGCGAGGCCGAGCCCCGTGCCCTCGAAATGCCGCCGGACCTTGAGGTCGCCGCGGGCGAACGGCCGGAAGATCGTTTCGAGCGCGACCGGCGAAATGCCGATGCCGGTGTCGGCGACGGTGACCGCCAGGCCGCCATCGGCCGGGCTCCGCACGCCGAGCACGGCGCGCCCCCCGGCCGGCGTGTACTTGATCGCATTCGACAGCAGGTTGGCGATGATCTGTTTCAGCGCCCGCCGGTCGCCCTCGATCGTCGGCAGCCCGGGGCCGGTCTCGTCGACCAGGTCGACGCCGGCCTTGCGGGCACGCTGGCGCACCAGCACTTTGCACTCCGCCAGCAATTCGCCAAGCGCGACCGGTTCGGGCGTGAAATCGAAGTGCCCGCTCTCGATCTTCGCCAGGTCGAGCACGTCGTTGATCAGCGACAGCAGATGCACGCCGCTGGCATGGATGTCGCCGGCATATTCGAAATAGCGTTCCGACCAGGCCGGCCCGCCGACGCGGTCGCGGATGATCTCGGCGAAGCCGATGATGGCGTTGAGCGGGGTGCGCAATTCGTGGCTCATATGGGCGAGAAAGGAATCCTTCGCCTTGCTGGCCAACTCGGCCTGCTGCCGTGCCTCCTCGAGCGCGGCGACCGCATCGGCGAGCTCGCGGTTGCGCTCGCTGAGCTCGGCCGTGCGCGCCCGGACCTCGCGCTCGAGTGCCGCCCCGCTGTCGCGCAGCGCCCTCTGCACGGCCACCTGCTGGCTGCGGAAGCGATCGGCCAGCGCCGCAGCGAAGCAGACGGCGCCGAGGGCGCCGCCGATCAGGTGCAGGCTGTTGATCAGCGGATGGTGCGGCAGGAGCCCGATGACGCGGCTCATCAGCAGCACCACCCCGAGCAGGAAGACGAACCAGCCGGCGAGGAAGAAGCGCGCGGGGCGGTTGCCGGCCAGCAGCATCAGTCGAAGACAGGCGAGCGTGATCAGGACGGCCGCAATGATCGCGAGTACCGCACTTGCCAGGTACGTGGCGCGGTGGTCGATGAGAATCAGGGCGATGGGAACCAGGGCCACGCTGCGCCCGGCGCGGTCGAACGGCCGCAACCACCACAGCGTGTCCGCGGACGCAATGAAACGGGTCGTGAAGCCGATCGCGGTGAAAACGGCGAAGGCACCGCACAATGCCACCGTGTAGTTGTCGATCCAGCGGGCGCCGGGCCATAGCAGGTCGCCCGAAACGCCGGTCATGCCGGCCTGGTAGAAGCCGAGCGCCAACAGGAAGCCGGCCAGCCAGGCGTAATCGCCCTCGGCCGTGACGACGAACAGCGTGGCGAGGTAGAGCGATACGGCGAGCAGGATGCCGAAGAACAGGCCGAGGATGATCTGCTCGTGGTGGTCCTCGGCGTAGAACGCCTCCGGCGTCATCAACTCGATCGGCAGGCTGAGCGAGCTGGTCGTGGCGATGCGGAGGTAGAGCGTCATCGGCTTGTCGATCGGCGGCGACAGGGCGAAGACGTGGTGCCGGTGCGGCAGGGTGTCCCGCACCGCCACCGAATCGCCGCCGCGCAGCGCACGGTAGCCGTTGCCCGCTGGCAGGTAGAGCGTGATGTCATCGAGCACCGGGTTGCGGACCACCAGGAGCCAGTTCTCCGGGCTCGCCGGCACCCGCTGCAGCGAGAGGCGGGCCCAAAGCGCCGCGCGGGTGAAGCCGAGATTGGGGCTGGCGGCACCGGCGCGCGCGATGCCGGCGCCGGCGCCAATGACAAGCGCCGCGATCAGGAGCGCGAAAAACCCGGATGTCGGCCGGGAGCGGCGGAGGGGTGCGGCAGTCACGGGAAGGGGCGCGCGTTGATGCCTTTCGGCCTCTACTCTTGCCCGATCCGGGTTAAACCTCTGTTAACCCTCGGCTGCCCGGGCGCGTGGGGTCACAAGCCGAGCTGGCGCGCGGCGAGCTCGCGCATGATCTCCTCGCTGCCGCCGCCGATGGCGTTGACCCGCACCTCGCGGTAGATGCGTTCGACCTTGGTGCCGCGCATGTAGCC
>CAYTWJ010000184.1:0-6954 GCA_964442055.1 uncultured Rhodospirillaceae bacterium
CCGAGGCCGAGGCGGCCGCGGTCGTAGCGCGCGCTCGCCCGCGCGCACCATTCGCGGTTGGCGATGTACCAGGCGACGGTGTCGCGCAGGCCGCGATCGAGCGCCACCTGCGGCCGCCAACCGAGCTCGCGCTCGCATTTCGCCGGATCGATGGCGTAGCGCGCGTCGTGGCCCGGGCGGTCGGTGACGAAGGTCATCAGCCGCTCGTGCGGCCGGTGCGGCGAGCCGGGCACGAGCTCGTCGAGGACGACGCAGAGGGCGCGCACCAGGTCGATGTTGCGCCGCTCGCCGCGGGCGCCGATCAGGTAGGTCTCGCCGGGCCGGCCGCGCGCCACCACCGCGCGCAGGGCGGCGGCATGGTCGTCGACATGGATCCAATCGCGCACCTGTAGCCCGCGGCCGTAGATCGGCAGCGGCTTGCCCTCGAGCGCGTTGAGGATGGTCAGCGGCACCAGCTTCTCGGGGAACTGGTAGGGGCCGTAATTGTTGCCGCAGTTCGAGATCAGCACCGGCAGGCCGTAGGTGCGGTGCCAGGCGCGCGCCAGGTGGTCGGCCGCGGCCTTGCTCGCCGCATAGGGCGAGTTCGGCCGGTAGGGGCTGGTTTCGCAGAAATGGCCGCTGGCCCCGAGCTCGCCGTAGACTTCGTCGGTCGAGACGTTGAGGAAGCGGAAGGCGGCCCTGGCGGCGGCGTCGAGGCCGCGCCAGTGCTCGAGCGCGGCGTCGAGCAGCGTCGCCGTGCCGACCACGTTGGTCTCGACGAAGGCCGCGGGCGCGTCGATCGAGCGGTCGACGTGGCTCTCGGCCGCCAGGTGATAGACCGCCTCCGGCCGGTGCTCGGCGAAGAGGCGGCGGAGCGCCGGGCCATCGCACACGTCGGCCTCGGCGAAGACGTGGCGCGGCGAGCCTTCGACCGGCGCCAGGTTGTCGCGGTTGCCGGCATAGGTCAGCTTGTCGATGGTCACCACCTCGGTGCCGGCCGCGACGAGCTGGCGCACCAGTGCGGAGCCGATGAAACCGGCACCTCCGGTCACGAAAACGCGCAAAGTCGCAATCCTCCTCGGCGGCGGGGCGCCGATCGTTTCGGGCGGCGTCACCATAGCGGCGGAGCCGCGCCGCTCCAAGCCTTCGGGTGGCCGCGACGGCGGGCATCCGCTACCATGGCCTCCGGTCCCACCCCTCGCCTCGTCAAGCCCGATACGTGACCTCCGAAACTAGCACCCGCTGGGGCGTGGTCGCGCTCGCCGTCGCCGCCGGCATCTGCGTCGCCCTCCAGGTCGGCAAGGTGCCGCCGCTGATGCCGCAATTGCGCGCCGAATTCGCGCTTGGCCTGGTCGCGGCCGGCTGGATCGCCTCGGCCATCAATGCCACCACCGCCTTGTTCGGCATCCTCGGCGGCGTCTTCGCCGACCGGGTGGGGCGGTGGCGCGCGCTGGTGGCCGGGCTCGGCCTGGTGGCGGCGGGAAGCCTCGCCGGCGCGCTGGCCGAGGACGCCGGCCAGCTCCTCGCCAGCCGCTTCCTCGAGGGCGCCGGTTTCGTTCTGGTTATCGTCGCCGCGCCTTCGCTGATCGCGCTTGCCGCGGCCGGGCACGACCGGCGCTTCGCGCTGGGCCTGTGGAGCGCCTACATGCCGACCGGCGCCGGCCTGATGATGGCGCTGGCGCCGCTCTTCGCCGGCAGCGCCGACTGGCGCGCGGCCTGGCTGGCGAGCGGCGTGCTGCTGGCCGCCTTCGCCCTGTTTTCGGCAGCGGTGGCGCGGGGTCCGGCGGGGGCGCTGTCGCCGCCCCATTCCGCGCCGGCATTCGCCAGCCTCAGGGGCGTGCTGGCACGGCCGGGACCGTGGCTGATGGCCGGCTGCTTCACGACTTACGCCCTGCAATGGTTCGCTGTCGTCACCTGGCTGCCGACCTTCGCCATCGAGGCGCTGGGGTTTGAAGCGGCGGCGGCCGCACTGTTCACGGCCCTGGTAGTCTTCATCAACGCCTTCGGCAACGTCGCTGGCGGCTGGCTGTTGCAGCGCGGAGTACCGCGCTGGCTCCTGATCGCCGGCGCCAGCCTGGCGCTCGGGCTGAGCGCGCTCGGCATTTTCGACCCGGCCCTGCCGGCGGCGGCCAAGCTCGGGCTGGCACTGGCCTTCTCGCTGCTCGGCGGCACGCTGCCGGCGTCGATCCTCGCCGGCGTGCCGGCGCACGCCGCCAGCCAAGCCGAGCTCGGCGCCACCAACGGCATCATCGTGCAGGGCGCCAACATCGGCTCGTTCAGCGGCCCGCCGGCGCTGGCCGCCCTGGTGACGCTGCTCGGCGGCTGGGGGGACGGACGCTGGCTGCTGCTCGGTGCGGGCCTGACCGGCGCGCTGCTGGCGCTGGCGCTGCGCCGGGTGGAGCGGCGGCTGTGAGCGGGCCGCGCCTCCGCAGCGGCGACGCGCTCCTGCTCGCCACGGCGCTGATCTGGGGGCTGACCTTTCCGGTGGCCAAGCACGTGCTCGCCTTCCTGCCGCCGCTGCCCTTCGCGGCGGTGCGCTATCTCCTTGCCGCGCTGCTCCTGCTCGGGCTCCTGCGCTGGCGGCAGGGCAGCGTGCGGCTGGTTCGGGCCGACATCCTGCCGCTCCTCGGCATCGGCCTGATCGGCATCACCGTCTTCCAGAGCCTGTGGGCGAACGGGCTGGCCCTGACCTCGGCGTCGAAGGCGGCGATCCTGGTTTCAACCTCGCCGATCTGGGCGGCGGTCTTCACGACCTTGCGCGGCCAGCGGCTGCCGGCGCGGGCCTGGGCGGGGGTGTTCCTGTCGCTGGGCGGGGTGTTCCTCGTGGTCAACAACAGCGTCACCGAGATCAGGCTGGGCGGCGGGACCCTGCTCGGCGACCTGATGTTCCTCGCCGGCGCGGCCCTGTGGGCGGTCTATTCGGCGCTCGCCCCGCCTTACCTGGCGCGTCTCGGCCCGCTCAAGGTCACCGCCTGGACGATGCTTCTCGGCGCGCTCGGCCTCGCCCCGTTCGGCGCCGCCGGCGCCGCCGCCGTCGACTGGGCGGCGTTGCCGCTTTCGACCTGGGCGGCTTTCGCCTTCACGGTGGTGCTCTCCGCCGCGCTCGGCTTCCTCTGGTGGTACGAGGGCATCCGCCAGCTCGGCGTCAACCGCGCCATGGTCTATTCCTACCTGATCCCGGTTTCGGCGGTGGCGAGCGCGGTGCTGCTGCTCGGCGAGAGCTTCGGCTGGGCGCAGATCCTGGGCAGCGCCGTCGTGTTGGCCGGCATCCGGCTGGCGCGCGGCGCTTGACCGGGGCGGCGGCGACCGGCACAAAGGCGCCCGCCATGCGAGCGCTCTATTTCGACGACATCCACCCCGGGGACCGCTTCGAAAGCCCGGCCGTCACCGTGACCGAGCGGCAGATCCTCGATTTCGCCCAACTCTACGACCCGCAGCCGTTCCACCTCGACCGGGCGGCGGCGGCGAGGACCGAATTCGGCGGCCTGATCGCCTCGGGCTTCCACACCCTGGCGCTGTCGTTCTCGCTCTTCTTCCGCCTGCGCGTGATCGAGGAGGCGAACATGGGCTCGCCGGGCATGGAGGAGGTGCGCTGGCTCAAGCCGCTGCGCCCCGGCGACAGCATCCACATCGTCGCCGAGGTGGTCGAGGTGCGCCCCTCGCAGTCGAAGCCCGACCGCGGCATCATCCGCATGCGCCACGACACCTTCAACCAGGACGGGGCGCTGATCATGACCGTCAACTGCCTGCACCGGCTGCGCCGCCGCGCCGAGGCGGCGGCTCCCGCTTAAGCGGCCGGCTTGCGCAGGGCGTACGCGAGCGCGATCACCGGCTGGCCGCCCTCGCGCCTGAGCACCGCCTCCTCGGCGATCTCGATCCTGAACCCGGCCGCGGCGGCGACGCCGCGCACGTAAGAATCGTCGTGGCGGTAACGTCCGGTGGCGGCAAGCTGCGCCGGCAAGCCGGCGCCCTTTTCGACCGTGAACACCAAAAGGCCGTCGGGGCGCAGGGCGCCATAGACGGCCGCCAGCGGCTCCTCCAGCGCGCCGAAATAGTTGAACACGTCGGTGGCCAGCGCGAGCCGCCAGCGCCGCCGCGACCCGCGCAAGTGGGCGCAGATCTCGGCCACCGCCAGCTCGTCGTAGAGGCCGCGCGCCCGCGCCTTCTCGATCATGCGCGGCGCGATGTCGACGCCGGCCAGGCGGCGCGCCAGCGGCCGGAACAGCGGCGCGTTGAGCCCGGTGCCGCAGCCGAGATCGATCACGTCGAGGCCGTGCGCCCCGGCGCCCAGCGCGGCGCGGGCGAGATCCAGCGCGATCTCGGGCCCGCGATAGTCGAGCCAATGGACGAGCGTTTCATCGAACCTGTCGTCGGCGGCGTCGAAGGCGCTGCGCAGGTAGGCGTCGCTGGCGCGGCCGGGCAGGTTCGCCCCTTCGAGCGCCTGCAAGAGGTGGCGCACGTCCTCGCGCGCGGGGTCGATCTCGAGGCAGCGGCGGTAGGTCGCCGCCGCCTCGGCCGGCCGCTTCAGGCGGGTCAGCAGATCGGCGCGGCGCAGCAGCAGCGCGGGCGACCGCGGATCGGCTGCCAACGCCCGTTCGGCGGCGGCGAGGTCGTCGGCAAGCTCGCGCTGGCGTCGCAAGGCCGCCATCGCCGCGCCGAGGTTGTCCTGCGCCGCGGCGCCGGCAAGGTCGGCCGCATCGGGCAGGGCGGCGCCGAGCCCGGCATGGCCGAGCAGCATGTCGCTCACCGCGACGCGTGGCGCTGCCGCCGGCGCCGGCCGGTCCTTGCTCCTGCCCTTGCCCTGCTTCCGGCGCATCCCCGATCACTTCGCACCCGCCACTATAGGCGAGCGGGCGAGCGGGCCGCTACGCGCGGATCAGCGGCTTGTAGCGGATGCGGTGCGGCTGGTCGGCGTCGGCGCCGAGGCGGCGCTTCTTGTCGGCCTCGTAGTCCTGGAAATTGCCCTCGAACCACTCGACATGGCTGTCGCCTTCGAAGGCCAGCATGTGGGTGGCGATGCGGTCGAGGAACCAGCGGTCGTGGCTGATCACCATGACGCAGCCGGCGAAATCGACCAGCGCCTCCTCGAGCGCGCGCAGCGTGTCGACGTCGAGGTCGTTGGTCGGCTCGTCGAGCAGCAGCAGGTTGGCACCCGATTTCAGCATCCGCGCGAGATGCACCCGGTTGCGCTCGCCGCCCGAAAGCTGGCCGACCTTTTTCTGCTGGTCGGGCCCCTTGAAGTTGAAGGCGGCGCAATAGGCGCGGCTCTGCACCTCGCGCTTGCCGAGCGCGATCACGTCGCGGCCATCCGAGATCTCCTCCCACACCGTCTTGTCGGGCCGCAACGCGTCGCGGCTCTGATCGACATAGCCGAGCGCCACCGTCTCGCCGAGGCGCAGCGTGCCGGCATCGGGCTTCTCCTGGCCGGTGATCATGCGGAAGAGCGTCGTCTTGCCGGCGCCGTTGGGGCCGATCACGCCGACGATGCCGCCCGGCGGCAGCTTGAACGACAGGTCGTCGATCAGCAGCCGCTCGCCGTAGGCCTTGGAAAGGCCCGCCGCCTCGACCACCAGGTCGCCCAGCCGCGGGCCTGGCGGGATGACGATCTGGGCACGCTCCTGCGCCTTCTCGTGCTCGGCCGAGAGCAGCTCCTCGTAGGCCTTGACGCGCGCCTTCGACTTGGCCTGGCGGGCGCGCGGGCTGGCCTTGATCCAGTCGAGCTCGTTCTGCAGCGTGCGGCGGCGCGCGTCCTCGGCCTTGCCCTCCTGCTCGAGGCGCTTTTCCTTCTGGTCGAGCCAGGACGAGTAATTGCCCTGCCACGGTATCCCCTGGCCGCGGTCGAGCTCGAGAATCCAGCCGGCGACGTTGTCGAGGAAGTAGCGGTCGTGCGTCACCGCCACCACCGTTCCGGCATAGTCCTGCAGGAAGCGCTCGAGCCAAGCGACCGATTCGGCGTCGAGATGGTTGGTCGGCTCGTCGAGCAGCAGCAGATCAGGCTTCTGCAACAGCAGGCGGCAGAGCGCGACGCGGCGCCGCTCGCCGCCCGACAGCCTGGTCACGTCGGCATCGCCGGGCGGGCAGCGCAGGGCGTCCATCGCGATCTCGACGTTGCGCTGCAGGTCCCAGGCGCCGCGCGCCTCGATCTCCTCCTGCAGCTTGGCCTGCTCGTCGATCAGGCGGTTCATCTCGTCGTCGTCGGCGACGTCGGCGAACCTCGCCGAGACCTCCTCGAAGCGGTCGAGCAGCGCCTTGATTTCGGCGACGCCCTCCATGACGTTGCCGAGCACGTCCTTGGCCGGATCGAGTGCGGGCTCCTGCGGCAGGAAGCCGACCTTGGCGCCGTCGGCGGCCCAGGCCTCGCCCTGGAACTCGCCGTCGACGCCGGCCATGATGCGCAAGAGCGTCGACTTGCCGGCGCCGTTGAGCCCGAGCACGCCGATCTTCGCCCCCGGCAGGAACGAGAGCCAGATGTCCTTGAGCACCTGGCGACCGCCGGGATAGGTCTTGCTCAGGCCCTTCATCACGTAGATGTACTGGTACGACGCCATGTCGGCCCCGCCGCGTGGGGTTGGGTTCGAGTTTGAGCGCGCCGTTGTAGCGGAAAGGCGCCGCGCGGCGCAACCGAGAGCGTCGGCGCGCGAATCTAGAGCCGCGGCGGCGCGGCGAGCAGGCGGTTGAAGGCCGCTTCGGCCAGGCGCAGCGCCTTCACCTTGTCGGCGATGCGACAGGCGACGCCGTAGCTCGAGAGGATGCCGCTCATTTCGAAAACGAACTGGGCGCGGTCGATGCCGGCGGGCAATTCGCCCCGCGCCTCGGCCTCGCGCAACTCGGCGCCGATCGGCCGGGTCATCGCCTTGACGCCGGCGACCACCATGTCGCGCAGCGCGCCCGGCTGGTCGTCCAGCTCGACCATCGCCACGCCAAGCGGGCAGCCACCGCGATAGACCTCGCCGGCCATCCATCTGAGCCAGCCGG